>JACDAM010000291.1 GCA_013695435.1 Burkholderiales bacterium
TTGACGACTGGAAAAATGCCAAGGGCAAACCCAGCCTCGGCGGCACCTGTGTGAACGTCGGCTGCATCCCATCCAAGGCGCTGCTCGAATCTTCCGAGAATTACGAGCGCGCGGCGCACAAATTTGCCGCCCACGGTATCAGGATCGACAACGTCAGCATCGACGTCGCCGCCATGCTGGCGCGCAAGAATAAAATCGTCGATACGCTGACCGCCGGTGTCGCTAGTCTGTTCAAGAAAAACAAGGTCACGCTGTTCCCGGGACTTGGGCGATTCGTCTCCGGCGGCGATTGTTATCGCATCGAAGTTCGCAGCGGCGAGCAGACGGAAACGCTGGAGGCGGCGCACGTCATCGTTGCAACGGGTTCGGTTCCGCGCCCGCTCCCCGGTGTCGCCATCGATAACGAGTTCATCACCGATAACGTCGGCGCCTTGCAGTTTGCCGAAGTGCCGAAGCGACTCGCTGTCATCGGCGCCGGCGTTATCGGTCTGGAGATGGGCAGCGTCTGGCGACGGCTCGGCTCCGAGGTCACATTGCTCGAAGCGCTGCCCGGTTTTCTGATGGCAGCCGACAACGACGTGGCGAAAGAGGCTCAAAAAATATTTTTCAGGGAAGCCGGCTTCAAATTGATCACCGGGATCAAGATCGCCGAGGTCGCGAAGACGGGCAATGAAGTTCGCATCAAGTATTCGGTACAAGGAAAGGAACAAAGTCAGGGACAGGAACAAGTTCAAGCGCAGGAACTAGTGGTCGACAAGCTGATCGTCGCGGTCGGCCGTGCGCCGAACACGGATGGGCTGGGCGCGGATGCGGTCGGATTGCAGATCGACGCGCGTGGCTTTGTGGAAGTCGATGCGGAATGCCGGGCCAACTTGCCGAACGTCTACGCCATCGGCGATGTGGTGCGCGGACCGATGCTCGCCCACAAGGCTTCGGAGGAGGGCGTGATGGTCGCCGAACTGATCGCCGGGCAAAAGTCGCATGTCAATCTCGATACTATCCCGTGGGTGATCTATACGTCGCCGGAAATCGCCTGGGTCGGCAAGACCGAACAAGAGCTGAAAGCGCAAGATACGCAATATCGCGCCGGACGTTTTCCGTTCCTGGCCAATGGCCGCGCCAAAGCGCTGGGCGAAACCGCCGGCTTCGTGAAAATTCTCGCCGACGCGAAATCCGACCGCATTCTCGGCATGCATATCATCGGACCGTTCGCGTCCGAGATGATCGCCGAAGCCGTGGTAGCCATGGAATTTTCGGCCACCAGCGAGGATATCGCGCGCATCGTGCACGCTCACCCGTCGCTATCCGAAGTCATGCACGAAGCCGCGCTCGCGGTAGACGCGCGTGCGCTGCATATCTAACCCGGTCAATGGCCAGCGCTTTGCAGCAAACCGCCGGCCACGCCGAAAACATGGGCGGCCGCCTGCGCGATTACGCGCGAGCCCATGGCTATACGCTCGATCGCGCGCAACGCCGCGCGGTCAAACATTTCCAGCGGCTTTCCGATGATCTGATCGCAAACGGGACAGCGGGCATACTGCGTAAACTGCTCACCAGCCAGCGGGCTATCTCCGGTATTTACGTGTGGGGCGGTGTCGGCCGCGGCAAGAGTTTTTTGATGGACGGTTTTTTCTCGCTGGTCCCGATCGAACAGAAGCGCCGCATCCACTTTCATCGCTTCATGCAGGAAATCCATCACAGCCTGCACGATCTGCAGGGCACCGCCGAGCCGGTCGCCGAGGTCGCAAAAATCATGGCGGGCAAAGCGCGCTTGTTATGTCTCGACGAATTGCATGTCGTCGATATAGGCGATGCGATGCTGATGCGGCGTTTGCTCGAAGGCTTGTTCGAGCAAGGGGTGGCGATCGTTGCGACCTCGAATCGCCATCCCGATCAGTTGTACCAGGACGGCCTGCAGCGCAGCCAGTTTCTGCCGGCGATAGAGCTACTGAAAGCTCGCCTCGATGTCGTCAACGTCGATGCCGGCATCGACTACCGATTGCGCGCACTGGAAAAAGTCGAGATCTATCACCAGCCGCTTGATGATGAGGCCGAGCAAAGCCTGGCGCACGCTTTTCTGGCTATCGCCGGCGAGGAGGGCGCGCACGATTACCAGCTCGATATCGAGGGCCGCGTTCTGCGCGCGCGGCGCCATGCCGAAGGGGTGGTGTGGTTCGACTTCGATGTTTTGTGCGGCGGGCCGCGCGGCCAGGCCGATTACATCGAGCTTGCCGAAAATTACCACACCGTACTGATGTCGGGCATTCCGCGGTTTTCGGCGGAAGAAGGCGATCGCCGCCGCCGCTTCACCTGGCTGATCGACGAGTTTTACGATCGCCGCGTCAAGCTGGTCGCTTCCGCCGCGGCAGCGCCAGATCACTTGTATGCGGGCGAGGCCGGCATCGAATTCGAGCGCACCGTCAGCCGCTTGATCGAAATGCAAACGCGCGAATACCTGGGCCGCGAACATCTGTCGTAGCATTCACAAGAAGGAGAATCATGGAAAGTTTCAAGGCTTATCGGATATTCAACCAAGAGGGCAAGTCGCAGGGCCGGTTTGACGAAACCCGGCTCGATGAACTCGATCCGGGCGAAGTCGTCCTGAAAACCGCGTATTCGAGCGTCAATTACAAAGATGCGCTGGCCGCAACCGGCGCCGGCAAAGTCATCCGCCGCTTCCCATGCGTCGGCGGAATCGACGTCAGCGGCACGGTCGTTTCATCGACCGATCAGCGCTTCAAAGAAGGCGATAAAGTCATCGCCACCAGCTACGACCTCGGCGTCGCACGCGACGGCGGCTACTCGGAATACGTGCGCGTACCGGCCGACTGGACAGTGCTGCTGCCGCAAGGGCTGAGCCTGTTCGAGGCAATGGCCATCGGCACCGCCGGTTATACAGCCGCACTCGCCATTCATCTGATGCAGCAGAACGACCTCAAGCCCGACAGCGGCAAAGTTGTGGTCAATGGCGCAACCGGGGGCGTTGCCAGCCTCGGTATCGATATGCTTGCCGGCCTTGGTTTCCAGGTCACCGCGATCAGCGGCAAGGATGACGAGCATGACTATCTGACACGGCTGGGCGCGAACGAAGTCTTGTCGCGCAACGGCATGGAGATGGGCACGCGCCCGCTCGAGAAAATGCTGTGGGCCGGCGCGCTCGATTCGGTCGGCGGCGAAGCGCTCGCGTGGTTGACCAGAACCATGCAGCAGAATGGCGTGATCGCCAGTTTCGGCAACGCCGGCGGCATAGAATTGAAGACGACCGTGCTGCCGTTTATCTTGCGCGGCGTGCGCCTGATCGGCGTCGATTCGGGCTATACCGCAATGCCGCTGCGCCGGAATATCTGGGAAAGGCTGGCGAGCGATCTGAAGCCGCGGCATCTGGACGCGATCGCGCACACCATCAATTTCGATGAGTTGCCGGGCGTGTTCGACAAGTTGTTGAAGGCCAAATTAAAAGGTAGAACGGTCGTTAAAATAAATTAGGGAAGCTCTGATCGGTTGTCATTCCCGCTCCGATTAATCATTGGAGGGCAGGCTGCGGCAAGAAGAATCCAGGGTCCCTTCAACTCTGCTGCCGTTCATGTCGAACGGTTAGCTTATCGCTCGTTCTCCCTTAGAATTGACGCATGGAGTTCGAATGGGATCAATCAAAGGGCGTCTCCAACCTCCGCAAGCATGGCATAGGCTTTGAGGACGCAACTAGCATTTTTGGCGACCCGCTTGCCTTTACGTTTCGTGACCCTGATCACTCCGTTGGCGAGGCTCGCTTCCTGACATTTGGCGTTACGCGAACCGGCGAACTACTTGTCATTTCGCACGCCTCTCGAAACAATCGCACTCGTCTAATCAGTGCTCGTCGCGCAACTCGTGCAGAAAGGAAAATCTATGAAGAAGGCCAAGTCTGAAGCGAACAATGATTTGCGGCCCGAATACCGCCGCGAAGATCTGGGAAAGGGTATACGGGGAAAGTACCTTGCAGCCTATCAGAAGGGTTCAAATCTCGTCCTGCTCAGTCCTGATATTGCAAAGGCATTCCCAAGCTCCGAGGCTGTCAATGAGGCGCTTCGCGGCTTGTTGAAATTAACGGAGCAAACCAAAAAGCTAACCCGGCGTTCAGGCGG
>JACDAM010000292.1 GCA_013695435.1 Burkholderiales bacterium
ACGCCAGCAGCAATAATCCTTCGAATCCGGCACGACTGAGTTTTCCTCCAGCGGCGCCGGCCAGTTTTCTTCGCACGGCGGCAATAACGCCAACCCGGTGCGCGTTCGCCCCGGCGCAAACGGAAAGCTCGTGAGCTTGCCGCTGGGTTCGAGATAAGCGCGCTCGACTTCGCCTAATTGCTCGATGCCAGCCATACGCAGCGATTGAAACAGCTCGCTGCGCGACATGCTCTCTTCTTCCATGCCCGCGAGATCCATGCGGCCGTCGATCACCATGCGCGTGGTCGTACTGGCGACAAAATCCTTGAGCTTGCGGCTGTGTTCGGTCAGGCGCACGACGCCGCGCGTGTAAACAACAATTACCGTGATCGCGACCATCGCGTGCAGCAACGGTACATTCGGATAGAACATCGGGTCTCCGACGGCAGAACCGAGCGCGATGATAATGACGAAATCGAATGGCGCCAGTTGCCCGAGGCCGCGTTTGCCGAGAACCCGGACAACGACCAGCGCATAAACACATGACGGTGCACCGTAAAAGAATCTCCACCAAAAACAACGGGTGAAGGTTGCCGAGAAAAATGCGGCTGAGGTCGAACGCGTATTCCTGGGTTGGCATACTCAAAATCTCCTTCGAGAAATGCAGCGGATGGCACCCGCTATTGCAATCCGCGACGACGCCGTTCGTAAACTTGCAGATGAGAGTATGCGATTAGCAAAAGCGGCGCCGGCACATTGTTGGCCAGACCGCGGACCAGCATGTCGCCGAGGATGTGATCGGCCTCGGTGCGTTTGCCGGCTTCGATATCGCGGAGCATGGATGCAGTCAACGCCGAAGCCTTGTCGGTAAGTTGGGCGCGATAAGCGGCAAGCTGTTCGGGATCGGGCGCACGATGCGACGCAATCGCGACCTGTTCACACTCCTGCAGCAAGCCGGTGATGAAATCGTATCCGCCGGCCGCAGCCTGAATATCCGCGACCGATCCCCTCATCGTACAAGTCGCGCCGGCCAAGGCAGTCAGGAACACGAACTTGTCCCACATGTCCTGCTCGACGTTTCCCGAAACGCGAAAATCCGCAGACAAGGAAGCGAGCAGATTTTCGAAGGGCGACAGCCATGCGCTGACGCCTTGGCTGCGCGAGCCGACGATCAGGCGGTGGAAATCGTTCAGGTGTTTGATCTCTCCCGACGGTGTCAAGGTCAGGGCTAAATGCGCGACGCCGCCCCAAATCTGTTGCCGCCCGAATCGCGCGTCCAGAGCATCGAGATGGGCGACGCCGTTCAGCAATGGCAAGACAACGCTGTCGCCGCCGACAGCCGGAGCGATAGCATCGACGGCAGACGCGAAATCGTAAGCCTTGCACGAGAGCACGATGACATCGAACTTGTCGCGCAGGCTTTCGGCCGCAACGACTTTCGGCGCGGCGATATGCGCGTCGCCGAGCGGGCTGATCACGCGTAGCCCATGCGCGTTCAGCTGCTCCGCGCGTGGCGGACGCACGAGGAATGTCACGTCGGCCCCGGCGCTGCAGAACCTTGCGCCAAAATAGCCGCCTATGCCTCCGGCGCCAAGGATCAGGATACGCATGGCTGCTTCCTTCATATACCGGCAGTTTCGATCTCGGCCATGACTGGCGCATGATCCGATGGCCGTTCGAGCTTGCGCGTCGTCCGGTCAATAACGCAGGATCGGCAAGCTGTCGCCAGATCGGGCGTCAACAGAATATGATCGATGCGCAAACCCTGATTGCGGCGGAACGCGAGCATGCGGTAATCCCACCAGCTATAGGATTTCTCCGGCTGTTCGAACATGCGGAAGCTGTCCTTGAGGCCGAGGTCGAGCAGATCGCGAAACGCCTGCCGCTCGGCCGGGCTGACCATTACGTTGCCTTCCCAGCCGGCCGGATCGCAGACATCGCGGTCTTCCGGCGCAATATTGTAATCGCCGAGCAAGGCGAGTTTCGGATGGCGGCCGAGTTCGGCCATCACGTACCCATTGAGCGCAGTCAGCCACTGCAGTTTGTACTGGTATTTCGGCGAATCGACTGTCTGACCGTTCGGGATATACGCGCAGACGATGCGAACGCCATCAACGGTCGCGGCAATGACGCGCTTTTGTTCGTCGGGGTGGTTGGGAATCGCGCAAACGATGTCGGCCGCCGGCAGCTTGCTCAGAATCGCGACGCCGTTGTACGAAGGCTGCCCGCAAAACACCGATTGGTAGCCGGCAGCGCGCAGTTCGGCGGACGGAAACTTGTCGTCGGTCAGCTTGGTTTCCTGCAGACAGAGCACGTCCGGCTGATTGGCGGCGAGCCAATCCAGCACATGCGACAGACGCACCTTCAGCGAGTTTATGTTCCAGGTGGCAAGCTTCATACGCCATATAATTATATGGATGTTAACGAGAATAAACGTGGTTATGTATTCCCGCTACACAACTGGCTACACGCGCTCGGCTAGTGGTCTTCTGTTTTTTCTATGTTTCCCCATTTTCTACTTTAATCTATTTCTGGAAAAACTTTTTCCGGTATGGGGTGCTGAACCACTGTGTCTCAACCCGAATCGCAAGACTACCCCGGAGAATTCCCAACTGACTGGTCGCCGCTTTTGTTCCTCGCGCCCGATAGCCCGCGCGTAGTGCCGCTGCCGAGCGGTGTTCGCCCTCAGGTGTCTTTGCGCCGGTCGATAGCCCGCCGTGGAATTTTGCATCGCCCGCACTTCCTGACGAAGACGCTCGCGCGCGTGAGCACGGAGATGAGTCTTCACGTGCTCGCCTATAACCTCAAGCGATTGATGCGCATCTTGGGTATCGGCGCGACGCTTGCAATGATGAGGGTCTGAGGGCATCGGCTCTCTTCTTGCCCCTCAATCAGCCCAATCGGGCTGCTAAACACCTCGAACCGATCAATGCGACAATCTTGGATGAAGCTGGCGGCGCCGAAAACGCCATCCCGAAGCCATGCCAGCCCTGCTCTGCGTCAGTGAACGGACAGACAGTTTCCAGACCGCCTGGGTCGCAGCCTGCCCGTTCCAGGCGGGCGCAGAGTAGGGTTTCCTTTCACATCGAAAAGGAAGCCCCCCCATGGAATAGACCAGAGTCATTTCGCAAGCCACCGGCGAACCGTCAACCGATGCGCTAACGCTGCGCGCCCCACGGCGGCGCGATGCCATAGAACCAGGCACTACCAATTTTCAGTGCAGCATGCGCGTAAATTCATGTCGGCGGCGCGCAACAAACCGATGATCGCAGTCGAATCGGGGCGCAAGCCGAAAGGCGCCAAGGCCGCCGCCTCCCACACAGGTGCGCTCGCCGGCGCCGACGATGTTTACGACGCGGCGCTGCGCCGCGCTGGCGTTTTGCGGGTCGACACCACCCTCGATCTCTTCGCCGCCGCGCAGCCGCTCGCGCTGGCGCGGCCGCTCTACGGCGACCGACTTGCCCTCGTCACCAACGGCGGCGGTCCGGGTGTGATGGCAACAGACGACCTAGTGTTGAGGGTCTGAAAAAAGCTGGGTGAGCACGCCCGGCATCAACGACCAACGCGAATTTTTGGAGACGGAAATGAATGAACTGAACGGTTACGACATAGAAGATTTGAAGCCAGGTATGACGGCCTCGTTCGCGAAAACGATCACCGAGGCGGACATCGTCTTGTTTGCCGGTGTGTCCGGCGACAACAACGCGATGCACATCAACGAGGAATTCGCTTCAAGCACCCAGTTCCAGGGGCGCATCGCCCACGGCATGCTGACCGCAAGTGTGATTTCCGCCGCCATCGCCAACAAGCTCCCCGGCCCCGGAACGATCTATCTCGGCCAGAATCTGCGCTTCAAGGCGGTGGTGATCGACGAGGAGGCGATGGTGACGACGACGTGGAGCAGCCGACACGCATCCAGCCCACCAAATAGCGGCTGAACACGTCCAGGATCACATACAGGTGGAAACGCTCGCCCTTGCCGGGGACCCTTCAGCTTGGTGAGCTCCCAAGACCACACCTGACGTGGCCCCGTAGCCAAGAGCTCGGGCATTTTAATAAATGCAGACATCAAATCGGCAACTCGGCTTGTTGCCAGAACGCGGTGATAAGCCGCGGTCTGCGTTGCATGGATTTGAGTGCAAATTTTCACGCAAAACTGACCCAGTCTGGTGGTAATTTTCATCGAAGTTTGACCCACCGCTTACCATCGTTCCGTCACCAACGAGAGGGAGCGAACTGGAGTGAGCACCATGGACACTTTGGGCAAGATCAGGCGGTGGCATAACCGGGACGGCGAGTCGATTCGCAAGATTGCGAAGAAGACCTCGCTGTCGCGCAACACGGTGCGCAAGTATTTGCGTGAAGAAACGGCGGAGCCGAACTACCGCGAGCGGCGTGTGGCCACGAAGCTCGACCGATTCAGCGCGCAGTTGCGGCAATGGCTGGAAGGCGGCGCGAGCTGCCGCGCAAACAGCGGCGCACTGGGTGTGCGTTTGTGTGAAGACTTGCAGGCGCTGGGATACGCAGGCGGCTATGGCCGGGTGGTGGCCTTCATTCGCAGCTTGAAGCAGGAAGCGGCCACGGGCAGACGTGTTCATACCGCTCAAGTTTGCGCTTGGGGAAGCATTCCAGTTCGACTGGAGCGAGGAACAGGTGGATGCTTGGCGGCCAGCTGCAGAAGGTCAAGGCGGCGCACATCCGCCTGACCTTTTGCCGCAAGTTTCTCGTGGTGTGTACCGCCGCTTGTGACGGGCACAGATGCCGTTCTCACGCATGAGGCGCTCGACCCGCGCCTTGCTCGCTGGGAAACCCCGCTCCAGCACCTCGCGCACCATCCGCGGCGAGCCGTACGCGCCCTTCAGCTCGCGATGGATGACTTGGATGAGGGCGAGCAGTTGCGCGTCGATCAGCCGCTTTCGATTTAGCCACCGCGCCGAGGCTCTGGCCGCTCCTTACGCGCTTCACCACCAGGTCCTTGAACTCCACCGTGTATTCCTGCTTCGGTATTTTGAACATCATTTCTCCTTCCAGTCAGTCGAGGTTAGACCCAACCTCCTGGAAGACGAATTTTCGAGGGAAGCTAGCAGGCGGCGATTTTTCGCCCCGCAGATGAGGTTTATCTCATTGTCGCCATACCCCCAACGCGTGCGCGCGTGCTGTTTTACTATTCACACTCCAGCAACCGGTTCGTTGGGCTCAAAAGTGAGCTTTGCCATGCCTACACTCGTAAAGGCCGGCGAAGGCCCACAGCGGCCGGAGCAAGGCTTGATTATGTGCTCCGTAAGGTCTATACCTAGAACGCCTTGCCCGCTCGGGTCAGGCCAAGCTTAGTCAGCAATCTGAAGGAGGTTAGACATGAAACGCTATATCTACTCCGCGCTGTTTTCATTAACAATCCTGTCCTAATATCCTGTTCTCACATCGCGCCGACTACCTCGCCAGATAGGTAGAAAAAGCCACGCTCCTGGCGCGGCGTATCTCACTATCGCAACTAGATGTGATTTCCGCGACCGTTATTCAGCGAACACGCGGAACTCGGTTCCAGGGGTGGCTGATGATTAAGACTTGGATCAAGGACATGGGAAAGAGCGTTTGATTTCCCTATTCACTGCAAATTTTCCGGCGCCGGCAAAGCAAGACTCTCGCGCGGGCTAAAGCAATCACGCGATCTAAAGGAGGACAGCAATGAAACAGGTCTCGAGCCAACCAGAGACCGTATTTGAACTCTTCTCCCTGGCGAACACGCACCTCGCCAAGGATTTCCTTTCCCCGAGCATTAATAGTGGATTCAGGGAAAGCATTTTGCAGCATCCCGAGCAGTGGATGGGGCTCTATGCCAGCTATTGCCAGCAGCAGATGGAAATCTGGGCGCGCACGCTAGACGCAACTGGAGACGGGGAACGGCCTCGCGAGCCGCTGGTTGCGCCGGACAAAGGAGACCGGAGATTCAGCGATCCCGCCTGGCGCGAAAACCCGGCGTTCGATTTTTTTAAGCAATCATATCTGCTGGCGTCGACCTGGCTCACCGAAGCGGTGAAACTCGCCGAACTGACCGCCGCGGATCGCAAGAAGCTCAGTTTTCACGCGCAGCAGTATATCGATTCGATCTGCCCGGCGAATTTTCCCGCCACCAATCCGGAAGCATTGAAACAGGCGGTCGAGACGAAAGGCGAGAGCTTGGCAGCTGGGCTTCGTAACTTGCTCGAAGATATGGAGAAACGCCAAATCAGCACGACTGATGAATCGGCGTTTGAAGTCGGCAGAAATCTCGCCGTCACTCCCGGGTCGGTGGTGTTCGAAAACGACCTGATTCAATTGATCCAGTACGCGCCAACCACCGAAACCGTGTACGAGCGTCCGCTGCTCATCGTGCCGCCGTGCATCAATAAGTACTACATTCTCGACCTGCAACCCGAAAACTCATTCGTGCGCTACGCGGTCGACCAGGGATTCACGGTATTTCTCATATCCTGGCGTAACGGCAGCGCCGCAATCGGCATGAAAACCTGGAGGGATTATCAGAGCGAGGGAATACATAAAGCGATAGACGCGGTGCGAGAGATCAGCGGCGCAAAGAAAATCAACACGCTCGGATTTTGCATCGGCGGCGCGATGCTTTCATACGCGCTGGCAGTGTTGGCCGGCCGGAAGAAGCGGCTGGTTTCGTCGATGACTCTGCTCACCACGATGCTCGAATATTCCGAGGTCGGCGACATCGGAGTGTACGTTTACGATCCCGATCTTCTCGAGCGCGAAAAAGAGTTCCAGAAAGGAAGGCTGCTGCATGGCAAGGAACTCAGCACCGCCTTTTCATCGTTGCGCCCTAACGACCTTATCTGGAATTACGTGATCAACAACTATCTAAAGGGCAAAAACCCGCCCGCATTTGATCTGCTGTACTGGAACAGCGACTCGACCAATCTGCCGGGGCCGATGTTTGCGTATTATCTGCGCAACCTCTACTTGGAAAACAACATGGCGAAACCAGGGTGCCTGACAATGGACGGCGTTGCGGTCGATCTCGGCAAAATCAATATCCCTTCCTGCGTGTACGGTTCGCGTGAGGATCACATCGCGCCCTGGCCGTCTTGCTTTGCCAGTACTGAATCATTGAAAGGCAAGGTCGAATTCGTATTGGGGGCAAGCGGTCATATTGCCGGAGTCATCAATCCGCCCACCAAGTCCAAGCGCAATTTCTGGACTGGAGGTGAAATGGGCCAGGGTGCGGAGCACTGGCTCAACAGCGCGCAATCCGTCCCCGGAAGTTGGTGGCCGCACTGGGGCGATTGGCTGAAGCAACATAGCGGCAAGCAGGTCGCCGCTCCGGCGACGCCAGGGAACAAGGATTATCCCGTGATCGAACCCGCGCCGGGACGCTACGTCAAGGAACGCACGGTGGCCGAGTGAGCGCCGACGCATGAACGCGGCATCGTGACTCCCGTTTTTGCACGCGATCGCGGACCAGGCAGAGGAAATTGCGCCTCGGCCACGGGGAGATGCGGTGTGAGGCTGGAATAAGAAATCATTCGAACCTGGGCCCCTATGACCATGTCCACAGCAAACCTAACATATTGATTAATAAAATTGTTGTTTCGGACTTGCAATTCAAGCTACGCATCTATTACACGGTCTAGGTTTGTCCCGCTTAATTTTGCGCTCAAGCCGGTTATCGTCAGGCTTTCAATCATACGGCGCTGCTCCACCGAGTACGCCTTTAAGCTCGCGCATCAATTCCCTGAAGTTCCCACGCCCCGCTCTTGTACGCATTGCGCGAGACTTTGGCCTTACCTTCCGCTGTCCTGGCCCCGGACGATTTTTCCCACGGCCGCCATGTGCAAATCAGCGCTGATTGCCGTTCGCGGCGTTCCAATGTCCGGCCGTTCACTCACGATTTGCTAAAGTAGCGGCTTCCGCGGCATTCGTTGTCACCGTTCGTATCCATGCTGACACTCGTCGTCGTCTCAAGGCGCTCAATGAAGTCGCTCTCCCCGCACTGCTCGACCAGGGTCTTCTGTTCGTCCTGGCGGGCCGGCAGCGCTAGCGCAATATTTTT
>JACDAM010000293.1 GCA_013695435.1 Burkholderiales bacterium
CTACCATTGTTTCTTGGGCACTACTCTTCATGCATCTTTTCCTCTCCGGCAGTTTTCTAGGCCCGCACACGCTATATTTCTTTTATGCCATTCTCATGTTTGTACCGTCACGTAGTAGGCTACTGCAAAACCGTCAATCTCGTATTTCGCCGAGCCGCTCAGTTCAGGCAACACACGAGTGACTAATTGAAGGTTGTTCTAAGCTCGCCATTGGCATATTTGTCTGCGATTGTTTCGAGCAGCAGCGGTTTAATTTTGCCGGCTTGGCCCGCGCTGCCGAACGCCTCAAAGCGCGCCTTGCATAGCGCTTTCGCCGCAAGCATCGCGTCCTTCAGAAATTTGCGCGGATCGAACTCGCTTTTATTTTTCCCCAGATTGCGCCGCACCGCGCCGCTCATGGCGAGGCGGATATCGGTGTCGATGTTGATCTTGCGCACGCCGTGCTTGATGCCCTCCTGGATCTCCTCGACCGGTACGCCGTAGGTTTCCTTCATTTCGCCGCCGTATTCGCGAATCACAGCCAGCCATTCCTGCGGCACGCTGCTCGAACCGTGCATGACCAGATGGGTATTGGGAATGCGCTTATGGATTTCCTTGATGCGGTCGATGGCGAGGATGTCGCCGGTCGGCTTGCGTGAAAATTTGTACGCGCCGTGCGAGGTGCCGATCGCAATGGCGAGCGCATCGACGCCGGTGCGCTTGACGAAATCGGCGGCCTGCTCGGGGTCGGTCAACAGCATGTCGTGAGTCAGCTTGCCTTCGGCGCCCGAGCCATCTTCCTCGCCGGCCATGCCGGATTCGAGTGAGCCGAGACAGCCCAGTTCGCCTTCGACCGAAACGCCGACAGGGTGCGCCATTTCGACGACCTTGCGCGTGACTTCGACGTTGTAGTCGTAGTCGGCCGGTGTTTTCATATCTTCTTTGAGCGATCCGTCCATCATCACGCTCGTAAAACCCGAACGAATCGAGCGCTGACAGACGCTGGGCGAGGCGCCGTGATCCTGATGCATGACGACCGGAATATGCGGATACATTTCGACTGCGGCCAGGATCAGATGGCGCAAAAATGGTTCACCCGCGTATTTACGCGCGCCGGCCGAGCCCTGCATGATAACCGGGCTGTCGCACTCGTCGGCCGCCTGCATGATCGCCTGCACCTGCTCGAGATTGTTGACGTTGAACGCCGGCAGGCCGTAGCCGTGTTCAGCTGCGTGATCGAGTAGCTGCCGCATGGAAACCAGTGCCATTGTCATCTCCTGTTGAAACCCATCCATCCCGGCGCAGCGACACGCAGCGCCGATGCCTTAACCCTACTCGCTATCGTGCTGCCCAACCCGGACGATCTTCATGGTATTGGTATGCCCGGCCTGTCCGATCGCCTCACCTATCGTCAGCACGATCAGGTCGCCGTGCTTGACCGCGCCGCGGCGCAGCAGCTCCTCTTCGGCTTGCATCAATACTTCGTCGCGATCGAGGGAAGCGGTATTGAAGCGTATCGCATGCACGCCTCCGTATAGCGTGACCTTGCGCCAGGTTTCCTGCACCGGCGTCAGCGCATAGATCGGCACGCCGGCGTGCATGCGCGACATCCACAGCGTGGTCGAGCCCGATTGCGTCAGCGCGCCGATCGCCTTGGCTTTCAGATGGTAGGCCGAAAACGACGCCGCCATCGCGATCGATTGATCGATGCGCGTGTGCGACTGATTCATGAAGCCGCGGCGGTCGAGCTGCGCGTCGCCTTCTATTTCGGCTTCGATGCAGACGCGATTCATCGCCTCGACCGCTTCCACCGGGTAATAGCCGACCGCGCTTTCCGCCGATAGCATGACCGCATCGGTGCCGTCGAGCACGGCGTTGGCGACGTCGGAGACTTCGGCGCGGGTCGGAATCGGGCTCTGTATCATCGATTCCATCATTTGCGTGGCCGTGACGACGACCTTGTTGCGCGCGCGCCCGGTACGAATCATGCGCTTCTGCAACGCGGGCACGGCCGCATCGCCGACTTCGACGCTGAGATCGCCGCGTGCGACCATGATCGCGTCGGTCGCTTCCAGGATCTCGTCGAGCGCGGTAATCGCTTCGGCGCGTTCGATCTTCGCCATCATCAAGCCTTTGCCGCCGGCCTTGCGCAGCAGTTTGCGGGCGCGCTCGATGTCCCCACCGCTGCGCACGAACGATACCGCAAGGTAGTCGGCTTCCATTTGCGCCGCGACCTTGATGTCGTCGAGGTCTTTCTCGGTCAAGGCGGGCGCCGACAGGCCGCCGCCCTTGCGGTTGATGCCCTTGTTATCCGATAAGGTTCCGCCCTGTCGTACCTTGCAGATTATTTGCCCGCCACTCACCTCATCGACTTTGAGCACGATCAAGCCGTCGTTCAGCAGCAGCGTATCGCCCGGCGCCACGTCGTTCGGTAAATCCTTGTAGTCGAGCCCCACGCGCTCGTGATCGCCAAATTCGACATTGGCATCGAGAACAAAGCGGGAGCCGACTACCAGACGGGTCTTGCCCTGGGCGAACTTGCCGATGCGAATTTTGGGGCCTTGCAAATCGGCGATGACGCCGACTGTGCGATCGCAACTGCGCGCGATCTGGCGCGCGAGCTCTACCCGTTTCAGGTGCTCATCGGCGGCGCCATGGGAAAAATTCATGCGCACGACGTTGACGCCGGCCTTGATCATGCGCTCAAGCACTTTCGGGCTGCTCGAGGCCGGGCCTATGGTTGCGACGATTTTAGTGCGGCGGAGCATGTTTTGACGGGGATCGGGATCAGATCAGGCTTTCTGAAGCGCAAAGCGCAATTTTTTACTTGGGTGATCGCACATTGCGCTCCTATACCCGATCCGCGATCCGCGATCCCCGTTGTTCCAGAACCTCCACCGCCGGCAGTGGTTTTCCTTCGAGAAATTCCAGAAACGCGCCGCCGCCGGTCGAGATATAAGATATCCGCTCCGCGAGGCCGTACTTGCTGACCGCCGCCAGCGTATCGCCGCCGCCGGCGATCGAAAACGCGTCGGATTCGGCGATCGCTTGCGCCAAGGCTTTGGTGCCGCCGCCGAACTGGTCGAATTCGAATACGCCGAGCGGCCCGTTCCAGACGATGGTTCCGGCATTTTTTACGATTTCGGCGAAGCGCGCGCTGGTTTGTTCCCCGACATCCATGATCAAGTCGTCGGGGGCGACGTCCTCGACTTTTTTCGGCGTCGCGACAGCCGTTTCGGAAAACTCTTTTGCGCACACGACATCGACCGGAATCGGCACCTCTCCGCCGCGGTTGCGCGCGGCATCGATGATGGTTCTGGCCTGCGCAACCAGATCGGGTTCGGCCAGCGATTTGCCGATCGGGTGTCCGGCCGCGAGCATGAAGGTGTTGGCGATGCCGCCGCCGACGATCAAGCGATCGACCTTGCCGGCCAGCGATTCCAGTACCTGCAGCTTGGTCGACACTTTGGAGCCGCCGACGATTGCGACTACCGGACGCGCAGGATTGTCGAGCGCGCGCCCGAGCGCGTCGAGCTCGGCTGCCAGCAGCGGCCCGGCGCATGCAACCTTGGCGAATTTTGCGACGCCGTGCGTGGACGCTTCGGCGCGATGCGCGGTGCCGAACGCATCCATGACGAACACGTCGCACAGCGCCGCCATCTTCTTCGCCAGCGCGTCGTCATTCTTCTTTTCGCCAGGATTGAAGCGGACGTTCTCGAACAACGCCAGTTCATTGGCAACCGGCTCATAGCCATCGAGCCAATCGCGCACCAGTCTGACGTCGCGGCCGAGAAGCTTGCCGAGATGCGTTGCCACCGGACGCAGGGACGCCGCCTCGTCGAACACGCCTTCCTGCGGCCTGCCGAGATGCGACATCAGCATGACGCGCGCATCCGCCGCCAACGCCGCGCGTATCGTCGGCAGCGCCGCGCGAATCCGCGTATCGTCGGTGATTTCGCCGTCTTTCAGCGGCACGTTCAGATCTTCGCGGATCAGCACACGCTTCCCGGCGATGTCGATATCAGCGAGTTTCAGAATGTGCGAGGCGGTGTTCATCAGCGATCAGCGAGGGGTCGAACCAGGACTTTCGGCTTGAGCGAGACTCTATTTCGCGTTCATCAATGCAACGGTGGTATCCAGCATGCGATTCGAAAAGCCCCACTCGTTGTCATACCACGCCAGCACTTTGACCAGCTTGCCGCTGACTTTGGTCAGCGTCGCATCGAAGGTGCTCGATGCCGGATCGTGATTGAAATCGACCGACACCAGCGGCTTGGTGTTGTAGTTCAAAACGCCTTTCAATTCGTTTTCCGATGCAGCTTTCATGACGTTGTTGACTTCATCGACGCTGGTGTCGCGCGCCGCGACGAACGATAAATCGACCAGCGAAACGTTGATCGTCGGTATACGCACGGCAAAGCCGTCGAGCTTACCGTCCAGTTCCGGCAGCACCAGGCCGACTGCGGCGGCGGCGCCGGTCTTGGTCGGGATCATCGACATCGTCGCCGAGCGCGCGCGGCGCAGGTCCTCGTGGTAAACGTCGCTCAGCACCTGATCGTTGGTGTAAGCATGCACTGTCGTCATCAGGCCTCGCACGACGCCGATCTTGTCGTTCAGCGGCTTGACCAGCGGGGCCAGACAGTTGGTTGTGCACGAAGCGTTCGAAATCACCGTGTCGGACGCTTTCAACGCTTGGTGGTTGACGCCGTAAACGATGGTCGCATCGACATCCTTGCCGCCCGGCGCTGAAATAATGACTTTCTTTGCGCCGGCCTGCAGGTGGGCGGAGGCCTTGGCCTTGCTGGTGAAAAGCCCGGTGCATTCAAGGACGACATCGACTTTCAGATCCTTCCACGGCAGTTCGGCCGGATTGCGCACGGCCAGCACCTTGATGCGATCGCCATTGACGACCAGAAATTCTCCATCAACTTCGATCGTGCCGTTAAATTTGCCGTGCGTCGTATCGTAACGCGTCAGGTGCGCGTTGGTCTCGGCGTTGCCGAGATCGTTGATGGCGACGATCTGGATTTCCTTATTGCGGCCCGACTCGTACAGCGCGCGCAGCACGTTGCGGCCGATGCGGCCGTAGCCGTTGATGGCGATGCGGGTTGCCATTGTTTCTCCTCTTCGCAAAAGCGCTATTCTACCGCAGCGTTGCAGCCTGTTTCCGCACGCGCATCCGGTTTATTCAGGGACAGCACGCGTTGCGCCGCGGCCACGACGTTGTCGACGGTAAACCCGAAGTGTTTGAACAACTCGCCGGCCGGGGCTGATTCGCCGAAAGTATCGATGCCGACGACGGCGCCATCGAGTCCCACGTACTTGCGCCAGTAATCGCTGATGCCGGCCTCGATCGCTACCCTGGGCGTGCCGCGCGGCAACACGGCTTGCCGATAGCTTTCCGGCTGTCGATCGAACACACTTGTGCATGGCATTGAGACGACGCGGATGATGATGTTCTTATTCGCCAATGCTTTGCCCGCGTCGACCGCGAGCTGAACCTCGGAGCCGGTCGCGATCAGAACCACATCGGGATTTTTCTCGGAGGGTTTTTTCTGAGCGGCATCGAGCGGCGCAGCGTCGATCAGCACATATCCGCCGCGCGCAATGTCGGCGACGACAATATCGTCTCTTTTCTGGAACGGCAGATTCTGCCGGCTGAACAGCAAACAGCTCGGGCCATCCCGGCGCTCGATTGCCGAGGTCCAGGCGATCAGCGATTCGACGCTGTCGCAGGGCCGCCAGACGTCCATGTTCGGGATATAGCGCAAAGTCGCCGTCTGCTCGACAGCCTGATGCGTCGGGCCGTCTTCGCCGAGCCCGATCGAATCGTGCGTATAAACGAAGATGCTTCGGATCTTCATCAGCGCCGCCATGCGCAGCGCGTTGCGCGCGTATTCGGAGAACATCAGAAATGTCGCGCCGTACGGAATCAGGCCGCCGTACAGCGCCATGCCGTTGACCATCGCCGACATGCCGAATTCGCGCACGCCGAAATATAGCGTGTTGCCGCCGCCGATTTTGTCGACGGTACGCGAGCCCGACCACAGCGTCAGATTCGATCCGGTCAGGTCGGCGGAGCCGCCAATCAATTCCGGGAGTATCGGCGCGAGTCCTTCGATCGCATTCTGCGAGGCTTTGCGGGTGGCGATGTTTTCGGCTTTATCGCGCGCTTTCTTGATCAGCGCGTCGACATGCGTGCGCCAGTTTGCCGGCAATTCTCCGGCCAGCCGGCGATCGAACTCGGCGCCGGGTTCGGGAAAACTTTGCCGGTAGCGGGCAAATAGCTGCCGCCAGGCGGACTCGCGCGTAGCACCCTTTTCGCGCGCATTCCAGCCGTCGTAAATTTCCTGCGGCACATCGAATGCCTGATGTGGCCAGCCCAGATGCTCGCGCGTCGCCACGACCTCGTCGGCGCCGAGCGCGGCGCCGTGGCAATCGTGGCCGCCGCCTTTGTTGGGCGAGCCTTTGCCGATGATGGTTTTGCAGCAGATCAAAGTCGGCTGCAGCGTGTTTGCCTTCGCCGCAATCAGCGCGGCGTCGATATGCTCCGGATCGTGCCCATCGACATCTGCAATCACGTGCCAGCCATACGCCTGAAAACGCCGCGGCGTGTCATCGGTGAACCAGCCTTCGACCTTGCCGTCGATCGAAATGCCGTTGTCATCGTAGATCGCGATCAGCTTGCCCAGGCCCAGCGTACCGGCCAGCGAACAGACCTCGTGCGAAATGCCTTCCATCAGGCAGCCGTCGCCGGCAAACACATAGGTGTAGTGGTCGAGGATAGCGAAGCCCGGACGATTGAATTCTGCGGCCAGCACCTTTTCCGACAGGGCCATGCCGATCGCATTGGCGAGGCCTTGGCCGAGCGGACCGGTGGTCGTCTCTATGCCTGGCGTGTAGCCGTACTCGGGATGGCCCGGCGTCTTCGAGTGAAGTTGGCGAAAGCGCTTGATTTCGTCGATCGACAGGTCGTAGCCGGTCAGATGCAGCAGCGCGTAGTGCAGCATCGAACCGTGGCCGTTCGACAGAATGAAGCGATCGCGATTCAGCCACTTCGGATTCGCCGGATTGTGGCGCAGGTGCTTATTCCACAGCACCTCGGCGATATCGGCCATGCCCATCGGCATGCCGGGATGGCCGGAGTTGGCTTTTTGCACGGCGTCCATCGCCAGAACGCGAATCGCGTTCGCCAAATCACTGCGCGTGGCCATAAATAACGTTCCTGGATTGAAGAAGGGCTTGCCGTGCGCGGCTGACGACGGGCCGGCGTGAGCCCTGCGCAATGCGGATTGTACGAGGGCCACCGAAACGGCGTGCTGCCGGAGTTTCGGTCTAATCGTCGTTTTTCTTCGGCAGGCGCATGCCCAGTTGCTTGAGCTTGCGGTACAGATGCGTCCGCTCCAGCCCGACACTGTCCGCGACGCGGCTCATATTGCCGCGCTCCTGGGCCATATGGTGTCCGAAATAAATGCGTTCGAACGCATCGCGCGCTTCGCGCAAAGGCAGATGCAGGGGCAGCACGCCGCCCGCTGCGCGCTGCTCGATATCGAATTGCGTGAGGACGCGGTTGACATCGGCGAGGCTGATCTCTTCGTCGAGCGAGGTCAGGGCCAGGGTTTTTACCGCGCTTTCGAGCTGCGCCAGATTACCCGGCCAATCCTGATTGCGCAGCGCGTTCAACGCAGCCGTGCTGAACTGGCGGCGCGGCGAATGCCTGGTTTCTATGCAGCGCGCCAGAATCAGGTTGGCCAGATCCGGAATGTCTTCACAATGCTGGCTCAGATTCGGCACACTGATCGTCAGTCCGCTGATGGCGGTGAACAAACGCGAATCGAATGCGCCCTCGGCGAGCTGGTCTGGCAGCGATTTCGACACCGCGCAAATCAGCCGCACGTTGTATTTATCGAGCTTGGCGACAAGGAGCAGCAAGCCCCTCTGCTCGATCCGGCTCAATTCACCGATATCGTGCAGAAACAGGATTCCGTCGCGCGCCTGATTCAGCAGATCGAGCGGCGCTTCGGCCAGCACGCCGAGGTGCTCGGGCGCGACCCATGGCGTGTTCGCTCGATGCAGGAAGCGGGCGCACAGTTCGACTTCGCAACCCGGGTCAGCGGTCAACAGCAGCGGCGTCTTCAGGTTTGCGATCTGCTCGAGCCGCTGCTTCAGTTCCGCAATAATCGGCGCGCGCCCCAGACTGCCCAACGATAGCGCCGGATCGATCTTCGGTTCGCCGCACCGCAGCGCGCGCCCTACCGTGCTGAGCAGCTTCTGCAAACCGATCGGTTTTTCCAGGAAATCGTAGGCGCCGATACGCGTCGCTTCAACCGCGGTGTCGATGGTGCCGTGGCCCGACATCATCACGACCGGCATGGTCAGAAGCCCGCCGCTCGCCCATTCGCGCAGCAGGGTGATGCCGTCCGTATCGGGCATCCAGATGTCGAGCAGCACCAGATCCGGGCGGTTTTGACTACGCATGCTGCGCGCCTGCCCGGCATTTTCGGCGAGCTTGACGAGATAACCCTCATCGCGCAGGATTTCCGATAACAACTCGCGTATGCCGACCTCATCGTCGACGACCAGAATCTGATTCATCGTGCTCCTGTAAGGGTGCTCGCCACGCGCATCAAGCGCGCACTGCGGATTTTTGTGCCGCGTCTTGCGGCACCGCCAGCGGCAACGAAAGCGTCACGCTGGCGCCGCGCGGTTCAAGATTGCTGATCGAAACGACGCCGCCGTGTTCTTCTATGATGCGCTTTACGATCGCAAGGCCCAGACCGGTGCCTTTCTGCTTCGTCGTAACGTACGGTTCGAACACGCGCGCCAGCAACTGTTCGGGGAATCCGCTGCCATTGTCGATCACGCTAAGTTGAACCGCGCTTTCGGCGGCAGTGGTTCGCACGGTAACGATGGGTTTCGGCTGCGCGGTCAGCGCATCCTGCGCATTCTGCAGCAAATTGTGTATGACCTGACGCAATTGATTCGGATCGCCGTTGATTTGCGGCAGCCGCGGCGCCAGCTCGAGTCTGATCGGCGAGCCCGGCGCTTCGTACAACGCGAGCACATCGCGAACGAGCCGGTTCAGATCGAGCGCTTGCAGGCTCGGGCCGGGGGAGCGCGCATATTGGCTGAAGGCGTCGACCATGCTCTTCAGCGCGGCGACCTGGGTCACGATGTTCTGCGTCGAGCGTTCCAGCATTAAGGCATCGGCGGGTTCGAGCTTGGCGGCCAGCTTGCGCTGCATGCGTTCGGCCGATAACTGAATCGGCATCAGCGGATTCTTGATTTCGTGCGCGAGCCGGCGCGCGACTTCGCTCCACGCGGCATGACGCTGCGCTTCCAGCAGGTGCGTGATGTCGTCGAACACGACCACGTGGTCGGCCTGTTTGCCAGGGAGCCGCGTCCCGCGCAGCAGCAGAACGCGGCTGCCGGCGCGATCGGCGTAGTCAAGCTGCCTTTCCCACTCGGCCCCTTCGCCGCGAGAAAACGATTCCAGAATCGTCCGGCTCAGCCCTTCCAGGCGCGGCGAGCGCTCCGGCCACGCCTTCAGCTCGACGCCGCGCAAGGTGCTGAAATCGACGTGCAGCAAATGGCCGGCGCTGGGATTTTCCGAACGCAGGCGAAACGATTCGTCGAACGACATGACGCCGGCGGACAGATTCGCCAGCAGGCTTTCGACGTAGGCCTTGGCGGTTTCGAGCTGCGCTTGGTTGCGTTGCGCGGCGGCGCGCGCTTCGCCGAGTTGTTGCGTCATCCGGTTGAACGACTGCGTCAGCGCGCCGAGTTCATCGCGCCCGGGCAAGGTGTGCTGCTGGGAAAAATCGCCTTGCGCGACAGCGCGCGTGCCCTTGGCCAGAATGCCGAGCGGCGCGGAGAGCCGCTCCGACAGGAAAAAGGCGAGCGCGAAAGCGCCGAGCAGCGCGAGCAGAAGCGCCAAGGTCAGGGTCACGCCATAGAGCTGCTTCAGCCCTTGCCGCGACAGGGTCAGTTCCTGGTAGTCGCGGTAAATGCTTTGCACGGTTTCGGCATCCTGCGCGAGTTGCGCCGGCACCGGTTGCAGCAATTGCAGCATGCGCGCGTCCTCGCTGAACGTATAGAGATTGATCGGCACGATCACGCGCAACTGCAATCCTTCGTCGGGCACATCCTCGACTGCGCTATAGCCCTGCTGCAAGCGGACCTGGCGCAGCACGCCGGCGTTCGGAAGATCGGGCATCAGGTCGGCGCGCTCACCGGTCGAAAAGGCGACCACGGCGCCGCGCCGATCGAACAAGGTCGCCTCCTGCACACCGGTCTGCTCGCGCAACTGATTCAGCGCCGACAGGTGCTGATGCGTCGGCAATTCCGACAAAGTCAGCGCGATCGAATCGCCGCTGGCGATCAGGTCCTTCAGCATCTGGTCCAGTGCGGTGCGGCCGAGGCTCAAGCCGCCTTCAAGCGCTTTGTCGACGCGCACGTCGAACCACGAATCGATGCTTTTTGCCAGAAAGCCGACCGACACGCTGTAGACCAGCGCGCCGGGCAACAGCGCCATCAGCGCAAAAAACCAGACCAGCCGGCGCATCAGCTTGGCGCCGAACACGCCCGCCTTCACTTTGCGCTGCAGCTTGACGAGCTGATATCCGACCAGCGCGATCAGGCATAGCACGAGCGTCCCGTTCAGAACCAGCAGCAGCGGATACTGCCGGGCAAAAAGCGCCGTATTGGCGGTTGCGATCGACAACATATACAGCGCAACCGCGCCAAGGCTGAGGCACAGGATAATGAAATACTTGGGGCCGGACCGGCGCATCAACGACCGGGCGCGGGCGCTCGTGACTCTCATGGCCAGGCGGTCCATCTGATGGCGATACGGTCCGCGTGCCGCGATCGCGTTTTTATCTTCAACAAACTCATAGCGAGGCCGTCCATCTATACCATCCGGAATCGAGCGACCAGGCGCGGCTGGCCAACGCGTCGATTTGAATCGGCTTGGGCAGCTGCGATAGATCGAGTTGCATGCGCAGGCCCGCGGTATAGGAGGTATCCGGTTCGAGCGCCGATTTGTCGAGCACGCGTCGCTCGCGAATCCGGCTCAATTCCCGCAACGCTTCGTCCAGCGTCGCGAAATTCTGGAAATTGCCGGCGCTGCCGACGCGATATTGGCGGGTCAAAGCGTTATAGCTGAGTTTGTACTGGTTTCTCAAGGTGGCGATTTTTTCATCGAACCAGTACCAGCGCGAGCGCGTCAACTGGAATTCGAATTCAAAGTAAAGTGCTATGCCCTTGTTCAGCGCATCCTCGATAGTCTGATTCAGTTCGATCTGGTAGTCGGCATCCAGATCGTAGCCTTCGTCGTTGACGCTCAATTCGGCGGTGCGAATCGCGATGCCGTCAGCAAGCGCGGCGGGCGCCACCAGCCACAAAGGCAGCCACAGGCAGGCAATCAGAACGAGTTTAGCGTTTCTGCAGCAGTGCATAGTAAAAGCCATCGTGCTGCGCGTTGGGCAGGAGCTGTCCGTCGTGATTTTGCGGGAGATCGAGCGGCAGGCGTCGCGCATCGGGGTGACGGTCAAGAAGCCCGGCAATCTGCCGCTGATTCTCGTCGTCAAACACCGAGCAAGTTGCATACAGCAATTTACCATCAGTCGCCAGGGTGCGCCACAGCGCATCCAGCAGGCGCGCCTGACGTTCGGAAAACTGCGCGATATCGGCTTCGCGGCGCAGCCATTTCGCGTCGGGATGACGGCGCACGACACCGGAAGCCGAGCACGGAACATCGGCCAGAATGCGATCGAACGCACGGCCATCCCACCACGCGTCCACGTTCTGCGCGTCCGCGCATACAACGTTGGCCGCAAACCCGAGGCGGTCGAGATTTTCGTGAACACGGCGAAGACGCCCGGCATCGCTGTCGAGCGCAGTCAGCTCGATATCCGCAAGCTCGAGCAGGTGCGCGGATTTGCCGCCCGGCGCGGCGCAGGCATCGAGTACCGTTTGTCGATCGCGCGTTTGTCGATCACATATATCGAGCGCGTGCGCGGCAAGTTGAGCGCCGGCGTCCTGCACCGATGCCAAGCCGTCGCGAAATCCGGGCAGCGCATCGACCGCTGTCGGCTTTTCGAGCAATACCCCCTCGCTTCCGATTGCACGAGCGGCGATTTCCTTTTGCGCCAAAGCCGCGAGGTATTCGGCCCGATTCGTCCGGCGCCGGTTGATCCGCAAGCACATCGGCGGGTGCGAGTTCCCGGCGGCGAGAATCGCAGCGTATTGTTCCGGATATTGTCTTTTCAGGCGGTCGATCCACCATTGCGGATGCGAATAGCGGCCCACTTCATTCGACGCCGCCAGTTCGAGCAAGGCCGCGCGCCGGCGCAAAAAATTGCGCAGCACCGCGTTGACCATACCTTGCGCGGCCCGGACCCCCAGCGGCACGCAGGCCATGACCGCCTGATCGACGACGGCATGCGGCGCAGCGCGCGTGTACTCGAGCTGAAACAGCGCCGCGATCAGAAGGCAGCGCAGCGCTGCGTCGGGCACCGGGCGATCGAGCAGCAAGGCCAGCACGGCGTCGAGCTGACCGTAATGGCGCAGCGCCCCGTAGCAGACATTCTGAATCGATGCGCGGTCGTGAGCTGTCAGCCCGGTATGCTGCAGCCACACGGCTTGTAACGCAGCATTCAGGCTTTTTCCAGATAGCACCTGGGCCAGCGTCCGCGCGGCGTGATTTTGCGCTTCGTACAAGACGCTCTGGTCTAGCGCACGGCAGGTATTTCGAAACGGTCGCCGGCCTGCATCGGGAAGCCGCGCAGAAATGCACCGGCCGCAAGCCGCTTGCCGCCGGCTTTTTGCAGTTCTTCGATACGGATTTCGCCTTCGCCGCAAGACACGGTGACGCCGTCAGCGCCAACTCGCACAATTGTACCCGGAGGTTGAGCGCCCGCGATGGCAGCGACAGGTGGCGCTCGCCACAGCTTTAGCGCAGTCTCACGAATTTGCGCGCACGCGAGCGGAGCTGGATTGAAGGCGCGAACCACCCTGTCGATCCCGGCAGCCGACTGCCGCCAGTCGATCGAGGCCTCGGTTTTCAGAAGCTTGGCGGCGTACGTTGCGCCCTGAGCCGGTTGCGCGATTGCCTGCAGATTTCCGGCTGTGATCTGCTCCAGCGCAGCAACGATACAACGCGCGCCAGTGGCCGCCAGCTTGTCGTGCAGGCTTTGCCCGGTTTCCCGCATCTCGATGCCGACAGTTTGCTGCAGCAGCAACGGCCCGCTATCGAGACCGGCGTCCATTTGCATAATGCTGATGCCGGTCTCGATGTCGCCGGCCAGGAGGGCGCGCTGGATGGGGGCAGCACCGCGCCAGCGCGGCAACAGCGAGGCGTGGATGTTGATACAGCCAAACCTTGGCAAAGCCAGAATGGCCGGCGGCAAGATCAGTCCATAGGCGGCCACGACCATCGCATCGACTTTCGCGGCGGCGATCGCGGCCAAGGAAGCTGTCGATCTGAGGTTGTCCGGTTGGAATAGCGGCAGATTGTGCTCGAGCGCGAGCTTCTTGACGGGACTGATCGCGAGTTTCATGCCGCGCCCGGACGGACGGTCTGGCTGCGTCATGACCAGAGCGATTTCGTGACCTGCTGCCAGCAAGGCGTTGAGCGCCGTCGCGGCAAATTCCGGCGTTCCCGCAAAAACCAGTCTCAACTGCGAACCCGGCTGCCAATGCCGCTGACGACCGCCGCGCTCAAGCCGAAGCGCGCTGCTTTTTGAATTTGGCGGCGATCCGGCTTTGCTTCAGCCGCGACAGGTATTCGATGAATAGTTTCCCTTGCAGATGATCGATTTCGTGCTGGATGCAGACTGCGAGCAAACCTTCGGTTTCGACTTCGAAGGAGCGGCCTTCGACGTCGAGGGCTCGCGCCTTGATGCGTTTCGCACGCGTGACGGTATCGAAAACGCCGGGCACCGATAGACAGCCCTCCTCGTGCTCAGCCGTTCCGCTGGCCTCCACAATTTCAGGATTGATCAGGACCAGCAACTGGTCGCGCGTTTCCGAAACATCGATGACGACGACGCGCTTGTGGACGTCGACCTGCGTAGCCGCCAGCCCTACGCCGGGCGCGTCGTACATGGTAGCCGCCATGTCGTCAACCAGCCTTCGGATCTCGGGGGTGATGCCGGTAATTGGCGCGGCGACGCGGTGGAGTCTGGGCTCGGGGTATTGGAGTATGCTCAGAATCGGCATATTTACTTGCGAATTTAATAAATTAGATGCAGAATTTAAACTTATTTGTTAAGCTTCTGCGGTTGTCGCTGTGCGGCAACCGGAAAAGACACGGACGAGCAACGATCACTATGGGGAACTCGATGGTCAAGTCAATTATAACGCTAGTTTTCTTCGTCTGTTTCGGCGTAGCCGCGGCAGCCGATCTCGGCGTCAAAAATCTGCAGGACAATTCGCCCGACCAGTACACCGTCGTCAAGGGCGATACCCTTTGGGCGATTTCCGGCCGCTTCCTGAAGGAACCATGGCGCTGGCCGGAAATCTGGAATATGAATCGAGACCAGATCAAAAATCCCCATTTGATTTACCCGGGAGACTTGATTGTGCTCGATAAAACCAATGGCCGACCGAGTCTGCGCCTGGTCAAAAAACACAAGCTGCAGGAAACGGTCAAGCTGAGCCCGACGGCGCGCAGCGAGGATCTCTCGCAAAAATCGATTCCCAGCATTCCGCCTTCGGCGATCGAACCGTTTCTGAGTCAGCCGCTGGTGGCGGATCAGGAATGGCTGAATTCGGGACCGGCGATAGTTGCGACGCAGGAAGATCGCGTCGTCATCGGCGCCGGCGATAGCGTCTACGCGCTGGGCGTGCCGGAAAACGAATCGCGTTTTTGGCAGATATTCCGACCCGGCAAACCGCTCGTCGATCCGCTGACCAAGGAAACGCTCGGTTACGAAGCGGTCTACCTCGGCGAGGCGAAGATCGTCAAGCCCGGCGACAGCACAACCCCGACCACGCTCGAGGTCATCAAATCGAATCAGGAAATAACCGTTGGCGACCGCCTGTTTCCGGCCCCGCCGGCCAGCTTTACGACGTATGCGCCGCACGCGCCTGACAGCCAGGTGCAAGGACGCATTATCTCCGCCTATGGCGGGGTTGCCGAAGCCGGGCAAAATGCTATCGTAACTTTGAACAAGGGCGCCCGCGACGGGCTCGAAGTTGGCCATGTGCTGGCAATTCATCGCGATCCGGAAAGCGTCAAACTGCGCGCACGTTCGTTCTACGGTAACGACGCTTCCCAGAAAAAGCCTGAGCGCGATTTCAAGCTGCCCAGCGAGCGCTATGGGCTGGTGTTCGTTTTCCGTACCTTCGACAAGGTATCGTACGCGCTGGTCATGCAAACCAATCGCAATGTGAACGTCCTCGACCTCGTGCAGAATCCGTAATACCTGATTTGCAGGGCGCGCCGAATCCGGCGCGCCCTGCTTGCGCGCTGTTGGGTTAAGCTCCTGCAGTTCGCGGTTTCGAAAATCCCCGTCGTATTACCACTGTCGCCAAAAATCTATGCCGGCACACCCGGCTGACATCCAAAGCTGGCTGAAACTCACCCTCATCCCCGGATTGGGTGACGCCGGAATTCGCCAGCTCCTGCAACGGTTTGGCTCGCCCGACGGAGTGCTCGGCGCGAGTGTGCGCTCGCTTTCCGAGATCGTCCCCGCGGCAACCGCACAAAAAATCAGCGGCGGCGCGGCGCCCGAACGGATGGAAGCGACACTCGCGTGGCTGCAGGATGCGACGAATCATGTCGTCACCGTGGGTGACGACCACTACCCGAGGCTGCTGCTGCAAACCGCCGATCCGCCGTTGCTGCTCTACGTGAAAGGCTCGGTCGATCTCCTTGACCAGCCCATGCTTGCCGTGGTCGGCAGCCGCAATGCCACAGCGCAGGGTTTGGACAATGCAGAATCGTTCGCGCGCGCCGTGAGCGACGTGGGTTTATGCGTAATCAGCGGCCTTGCTCTGGGTATCGACGCGGCGGCGCATCGCGGCGGCCTGGCCGGCGCTTCTGCCAGCGTGGCGGTCGTCGGCACCGGCCTCGACATCGTTTATCCGGCGCGCAATCGGGAACTGGCGCATCTGCTGGCTGAGCACGGTGCGCTGGTTTCGGAATTTCCGATTGGCACGCCGGCGCTCGGCAACAACTTCCCGCGCCGCAACCGCGTGATTAGCGGCATGAGCCTGGGTTGCCTCGTGGTGGAAGCGGCGACGCAAAGCGGCTCGCTGATCACGGCGCGAGTCGCGCTCGAACAGGGGCGTGAAGTGTTCGCCGTACCCGGCTCGATACATTCACCGCTTTCCAAAGGTTGTCATTGGCTGATCAAGCAAGGCGCAAAGCTGGTCGAGTGCGCCGACGACATTCTGCAAGAGCTCAATTGGCGCAGCCGCTGTGCGCCCGCTGCAGCCTCGATCCCGCTGCCTTCCGCGCTCGGCGCCAAGGCTGCAGCTGTCCTTCAACACCTGGGTTTCGATCCATGCACGATCGATACCTTGTGCGGACGTTCGGGCATTGCCGCTGAGACGCTTTCAGCGATTCTGCTGACGCTTGAACTCGACGGCCTGGTCAGTTCGCTCCCCGGCGGTTTATACCAGCGCCTGCCGGCATCTGCCGGCGATTCAAGCTGACGGCGCTTGCGTTGGCCGGGTATTGTTTCTAATATCTGCCGCTTGCCTCCAACCCGTCCCCAGAAGTGAAGCCTGGTAAAACTCTGATCATCGCGGAAAAACCTTCGGTCGCGAACGATATCGCGCGCGCGCTCGGCGGTTTCAGCAAGCACGACGACTATTTCGAAAGCGCCGACCATATTCTGTCATCGGCGGTCGGCCATCTGCTCGAGCTGTGCGTCCCGGAGGAATTCGAGGTCAAGCGCGGCAAGTGGACGTTTACCCATCTGCCGATGATCCCCCCCCACTTCGGGCTGAGGCCGATCGAGAAAACCGAGTCCCGGCTGAAACTGCTTGCAAAGCTGGTTAAACGCAAGGATGTGGCCGACGTGATCAACGCCTGCGATGCCGGGCGCGAAGGCGAGCTGATATTTCATTATTTGATGCGCCACCTGAAAAGCCAGAAACCGGTGCGTCGGCTGTGGCTGCAATCGATGACGCCGGGCGCGATCCGGGACGGTTTCGAAGGTTTGCGCGCCGGCGAAACCATGGCGCCGCTGGCTGCCGCCGCAGTGTGCCGGTCCGAGGCTGATTGGCTCGTCGGTATCAATGGCACGCGCGCGATGACGGCGTTCAATTCCAAAGCCGGCGGCTTTCATTTGACGACCGTGGGCCGCGTGCAAACGCCGACGCTCGCCATCGTCGTCGAGCGCGAAGAGGCGATCAAACGCTTCGCTGCCCGGGATTATTGGGAGGTCCACGCGACTTTCGAGGCCGCTGCGGGCAGTTACAACGGGCGCTGGTTTGACGAGCGATTCGCGAAGACCACGGGCGAGGCCGAGCTTCGCGCTGAGCGGCTGTGGGATGGGGCGCGGGCGCGGGCGATCCGCGAGCGGTGCTTCGGCCAGCCGGGAATTGTCACGGAGGAAAGCAAGCCGTCAACCGAAAGTTGTCCGCTGCTGTATGACTTGACCAGCCTGCAGCGCGATGCCAATGGCCGCTTCGGATTTTCCGCGAGAACGACGCTGAGCCTGGCGCAGGCGCTTTATGAGCGGCACAAAGCGCTGACTTATCCGCGCACCGATTCGCGCGCGCTGCCGGAAGACTACGCGGCGACGGTCAAAGAGACCTTGAGCGTCCTGGCGGGGACAGTTTACAAACCACACGCCAGCCTGATCCTGAAACAAGGATGGGTTCGGCCGAACCCGCGTATTTTCAATAACGCGAAGATTTCCGATCACTTTGCGATCATCCCAACTCCGCTGCCGCCGCGCAATCTGAACGATGCCGAAGCCAAACTTTACGATCTGGTCACCAAGCGCTTTCTCGCTATCTTCCATCCTGCCGCCGAATTTCTGCTGACGACGCGTATTACCCGCGTCGCCGACGAGCCTTTCAAAACCGAGGGTAAGGTTATGGTCGATGCCGGTTGGCAGGCTGTCTACGGCAAGGAAGTCCAGTCCACGGAGGCGAGCCTGACCCCGGTCCGCGCGAACGAAACCGTCGCGACGCGCGAAGTCGAAGTCGTCGCGCACCGGACGAAGCCGCCGGCGCGCTACACGGAAGCGACTTTGCTGTCGGCGATGGAGGGGGCGGGCAAGCTGATCGAGGATGAAGATTTGCGCGAAGCGATGCTAGGCAAAGGCTTGGGAACGCCGGCGACGCGTGCGACCATCATCGAAAATCTGATCCTCGAAAAGTACATGCTGCGCAACGGCCGCGAGCTGGAAGCGACCGCCAAGGCTTTCTCGCTGATCACGCTGCTGCGCGGTCTGGACGTCCGCGAGTTGTGCTCGCCGGAATTAACCGGAAATTGGGAGTTCAAGCTGAAGCGCGTCGAACGCGGCGAAATCGGACGCGAGGTATTCATGGACGACATTATCGATATGACCGAGCGCATCGTTCGCCAGGCCAAGAACCACGACAGCGACACCGTTCCCGGTGACTTCGGCACACTGCAGGCGCGCTGCCCTAGGTGCGGCGGCGTGGTCAAGGAAACCTACAAAACCTTCCAGTGCGAAAACTGCGATTTCTCACTCTGGAAAATTCTTGCCAGACGGCAATTCGAAGTCGCCGAAATGGAGCAACTGATCCGTGAGCGGCAGGTGGGTCCGTTGGCCGGCTTCCGCAGTAAAATGGGCAGGCCTTTCACGGCGTCGGTCTTGCTGAGCCCGGAGCTCGAAATAAAGTTCGATTTCGCGCTCGAAGACAACGCCGCGACAGAAGCACCCGACTTCAGCGAGCAAAAGCCTTTGGGGAAATGCCCGAAATGCGGGGCGGGGGTTTACGAACTTTCGAGTAAATATGTATGCAAGAACGCGACCGGACCCGACAAATCGTGCGACTTCAGCACCGGACGGACGATCCTGCAGCGGCCGATCGAGCGCGAGCAAGTCGAGAAATTGCTGACGCTGGGCAAGACCGATCTGTTGACCAGGTTCGTATCGAAAAAAGGCCGTCCGTTTTCCGCGTTTCTGGTGGTCGGGGAGGGCGGCAAGATCTCGTTTGAATTCGCCCCTCGGGTTGGAAAAGGCGGAAACAAGGCCAAAGGCGGCAAAAAAGCGGCGGAATCCCTCAAAGCACCGTCGCACGATCACCCAGCACCCGTCATCGAGAAACCGCCGAAGCCGCGGCGGCGCACTGCTACGGGCCGAGGGTAGTATTTGAAATTGACGCGGTCGTTACTCGGCTTCAGGGCGATTGGGTGTCATTCAAAGCGCGTTGGAAATGCGGTCTCCTGCCGTTTCGAACGTCTCAAACATCCAGATTGCGCACACCCAGGGCATTGCTTTCGATGAACGCGCGCCGCGGCTCCACCACGTCTCCCATCAAGGTGGTGAAGATTTCGTTGGCGGCAATGCTGTCTTCGATTTGCGCGCGCATCAGTCGGCGGGCTTTCGGATCCATCGTGGTTTCCCATAACTGCTCGGGATTCATTTCACCCAACCCTTTGTAGCGCTGAATTCCGAGGCCTTTGCGAACCTCGTCGAGCAGCCAATCGAGCGCCTGCTTGAAGCTGTTCACCGCGAGTTTATGTTCACCACGCTGTACATAAGCGCCTTCGCCGAGCAACCCATCCAGGACTTCGGCGGTTCGTGCGATCTGCACATAGTCGCCGCTTTGGATGAACTCCTGATCGATGTGGCTGAGGCGCTGGTTTCCGTGCTGCATTTTTCTGATCAACAGCGAATGACTTTCGGTTTTGTCGTCGTAGCGCGGCTCGATCTTGATGTTTTCGGCGCCAACCGCGGCAGCGAGGGCCTTGGCGCTTTTCGCAGCCGCCGCTTCGCTGGATAAATCCAGTTCGACGCGCTTCAGCAACGCATGCAGAACGGCGCTATCGACGAGCTGACTCACGCGATCGATGACCGCTTCGGCGAGCAGGTATTCCTTGGCTAGCGACTCGAGCGCTTCCGGACTCAGCGGTTCACCTTCAGAGCCTGGGTGCAGCTTGGCATCCTGCAGCGCCTGTCGCAGCAGATATTGCTTGAGCTCGTGATCGTCCTTCAGATAGCGTTCTTCCTTGCCGTGCTTGACCTTGTACAGCGGCGGTTGGGCGATATAAATATGTCCGCCTTCGATCAACTCCGGCATTTGCCGATAGAAAAACGTCAGCAGCAGGGTGCGGATGTGCGAGCCATCGACATCGGCGTCGGTCATGATGATGACGCGGTGATAGCGCAATTTGGCCGGGTTGTACTCGTCCTTGCCGATGCCGGTGCCAAGCGCGGTAATCAGCGTTGCGATTTCCTGGGATGAAACGAGCTTGTCGAAGCGCGCCCGTTCGACGTTCAGAATTTTGCCTTTGAGCGGCAGAATTGCCTGGAACTTCCGATCGCGCCCCTGCTTGGCCGAGCCGCCCGCCGAATCGCCCTCGACCAGATAAAGCTCACACAGCGCTGGATCCTTCTCCTGGCAGTCGGCGAGCTTGCCGGGTAAACCCAATCCGTCGAGAACGCCTTTGCGGCGCGTGATTTCCCGCGCTTTTCTGGCTGCTTCGCGGGCTCGCGCGGCATCGATAATCTTGCCAATAATGATTTTGGCGTCGGCCGGTTTCTCGAGCAGAAATTCCATCAACGCCTGCGCTACGATCTCCTCAACCACGGGCCGGACTTCCGACGACACCAGTTTATCCTTGGTCTGCGATGAGAATTTGGGCTCGGGGACTTTGACCGACAATATGCAGGCCAGGCCTTCGCGCATGTCGTCGCCCGTCGTCTCGACCTTGGCCTTCTTGGCGTATTCGTTGGCTTCGATATATTGATTCAGGGTTCGCGTCATGGCTGCGCGCAGGCCGGTCAGATGCGTGCCGCCGTCGCGTTGCGGTATGTTATTGGTGAAACACAGCACCTGTTCCTGATACGAGTCGTTCCATTGCATGGCGACTTCGACCCCTATGCCGTCCTTCTGTCGTGAAGAAAAGAATGTGGTTCCATGCAGGACCGATTTGGTGCGGTTGGTAAATTCGACGAACCCTTTGACGCCGCCGCTGAACGCAAAATTTTCCTCTTTACCGGAACGCTGGTCGGTCAGCACGATTTTGACGCCGTTATTCAGGAAAGACAGTTCGCGCAAACGCTTGGCCAGAATGTCGTAGTGGTATTCGATATTGCCGAAAATTTCGCTGCTGGCGAGAAAGTGCACTTCGGTACCGCGTCGTTCAGTTTTGCCGGTCACTTTCAAGGGTTCCATGGGGACGCCCATCCGAAACTCGACCTGGCTGACGTTGCCGTTCATGCGTATGGTCAGGCGCAGCCATTCCGACAGCGCGTTGACGACCGATACTCCGACGCCGTGCAAGCCGCCCGATATTTTGTAGGCGTTGTTGTCGAACTTGCCGCCAGCATGCAATTCCGTCATCACCACCTCAGCGGTAGAGCGCCCCTCGGTAGGATGCATGCCGGTCGGAATACCGCGACCGTTATCGACGACGCTGATCGAATTGTCCGGATGAATGGTGACGGTGATCTCGTCGCAGTAACCGGCCAGCGCTTCGTCGATTGCGTTATCGACGACCTCGAACACCATGTGGTGCAGGCCGCTCCCATCGCTGGTATCCCCTATATACATGCCCGGGCGCTTGCGCACCGCGTCCAGACCCTTCAGGACTTTGATGCTGTCGTCGTTGTAGGCGGCGTGATTGGCGGCGCTGTTGACGCTATTCGGCTTGTGTTCCAAATTTTTCCTTCCTAGATTCGCATGGGCATGACAACGTACTGAAAGTCGCCGTTGCCAGGTTCTGTGATCAGGGCGCTGCTGTTGGCGTCTCCCAGCGCACATTCCATGTTTTCAGTCGAGCGGCTGTTCAGAACGTCGAGCAGATAGGTGATGTTGAAACCGATATCCAGCGGCTCACCAGAATAGTCGATAACGAGTTCTTCCTGCGCTTCTTCGTGCTCGTTATTCGAGCAGACGATGGTGAGCTGGTCTTTGCTCAACATCAGGCGCACGCCGCGGAATTTTTCGTTTGCCAGGATGGCGGCCCTTTGCAGCGCGCGCTGCAATTCCATCCGGCTCAAAGCGATCCTGTTTTTGTTGTGGGCTGGTATGACCCGCGTGTAGTCCGGAAACTTGCCGTCGATCACTTTGCTGGTCAATTGTATGTCGGAAAACCTGAATTTCACCTGCTTTTCTGCCATCGCTATCGCCACCTCGTCGTCGCTGTCGTCGAGCAACTTCACGAGTTCGATGATCGTCTTGCGAGGCAGGATGACTTCTCGTCTGGCCGCTCCTGTATTGTGGCTCAGTTTGCTGAGAGCGAGCCTATGCCCGTCGGTGGCGACAGCGATTAGCGCATCCCCGTCGGCGATCATCAACATGCCATTCAGGTAATAGCGGATGTCCTGCTGCGCCATCGCGTATTGCACCGAGGATAGCAGCGTTTTTAGATCGCGTTGCGTTATGGTCAGCGTATTCGCGCCCTCGCTTGCCTCTACCAAGCGAGGGAAATCTTCTGCCGGCAGCGTCTGCAAGCTGAATTTACTGCGCGCGGTTTTGATCTGAAGCTTGCGATCGCCTGCATCGATCGTCACTTTCTCTCCATCCGGCAATGCGCGCAGGATCTCGTACAGCTTGCGCGCCGAAACGGTCGCGCTGATTGCGTCGCCTTCAGTATTGCACGGGATCTCGGTCGTAACCTGGACCTCGAGGTCGGTTGCGATAAAACCCAGTTTGCCGGATTTTCGTTCGACGAGGACATTCGACAGAATAGGCAGCGTATGACGTCGTTCGACGATGCCTACAATCGCCTGCAAAGGCTTCAGCAGCGCCTCGCGGCCGGCTTGTATTATCTTCATAAGATTTAAAGACTAGTAATAGTAATAAGCATCGCCGAATCTGTGGATAATACCTTAAAGCACTGAGTTTCTTGGCCTAATCTGGCGCTACCCCTGTGCACGATGGGCAATTAGCCTGTAGAAGGTTTGTTCGTTCTATGGAAACCGAAAGCCGCTTCGTTCCTTATGCACACCTTTGTACCGTAGATAGCCGAAGAGATATATTTCAACTCCGAAGCATCTGCAGCAAAACGGTATAGTCGCGGGTGATCTCGGTTTCGGATTCGCGCAGTTCTGCAATTTTGCGGCACGCGTGCATGACGGTCGTATGGTCGCGGCCCCCAAACGCTTCACCGATGTCGGGCAAACTCAACTGCGTCAATTCCTTGGCCAGCGCCATGGCAATCTGGCGCGGCCGAGCCACGACACGCGACCGCTTCTTGGAGTGCATTTCCGCGATCTTCAACTTGTAATAATCGGCGACGGTTTTCTGGATATTGTCGATTGACACTTGCCGCAACTGGACCGCCAGGAGGTCCTTTAACGCATCGCGGCAGAGCTCGGCGGAGAGCGGCCTTTCGTGGAATTTCGCGTAAGCCAGTACTCGCTTCAAGGCGCCTTCAAGCTCGCGAACATTCGACTGGATATGCTTGGCGAGAAAAAAAGCCGAGGCGTGATCCAGGGCGACAGCTTCTGCTTCGGCTTTCTTTAACAAAATGGCAACGCGCATTTCAAGCTCGGGCGGATCGATAGACACGGTCAATCCCCAGCCGAAGCGTGAGATGAGCCTGTCTTCCATATTCGAAATCTCTTTCGGATAGGTATCGCAGGTGATAATAACCTGATGTTTCGCTTCTATAAGCGCATTGAAAGCGTAGAAAAATTCTTCCTGAGTCCGCTTTTTTTCGCTGAAAAACTGGATGTCATCGATCAGCAGCACATCGAGTGAATGATAGTAACGTTTGAAGTCGTCAAATGCCTTATTCTGGTAAGCACGGACGACGTCACTGACGTACTGTTCGGCGTGGATGTAGCGAACCCTGGCCCCAGGTGCCAGCTGAACCACGCGGTTGCCAATGGCCTGGATCAAGTGCGTTTTGCCTAAACCGACCCCGCCGTAGACGAACAGCGGATTGTAGGAGGCCCCCGGTCGTTCCGCGACGTGCATGGCCACACCGCGCGCCATCTCGTTTGCCTTGCCGGAAACCAGGCTATCGAAAGAGAATGCCGGGTTCAGCCTGGTCTGCCCACTGTCCGCGCGGATCAGGGGCGGGGCGGGCAGGGGTTTGGACGGCGACGTTTTGACGCTTGGCGCAAGCTCTCGTTCCTGCAGCGCAAGACACAGCACGAGAGAGCTTGAAAAGTGCGCGCTCGCCATTTCTTCGAAGTCGTGCAGGAATCTATCCTTGATCCACTCCAGCGCGTATTGATTCGGCACGAGAATGGTCAGGCAGTCCTCACCGGCTTTCAGACGTAGTGGCTTGATCCAGGTCTTGAACTGCTGGGCGCTCAATTCCTTTTCGAAACGATCCTGGCAGGCGCGCCAAAACCGATCCATATCTGGCAAGGCGGGAAGATCGGACAATGGAGAAGGCGAGGAGAATCGAAAGCAGCTTATTTTAGCCTTAAGCGCATCGCTTGGCCACTAAGCCCTAAAGGTATTGACACAACGAAGGCGTAGGAATGTAATAGCCCGTTTTTCGGAAAACAGCGGAGCAAGCGATGAAAAGGACCTATCAACCGTCGGTCGTCCGCCGCAAGCGCACGCACGGCTTTCTTGTTCGCATGAAAACCCGCGGTGGGCGCGCGGTTATTCGAGCCAGGCGAGCGAAGGGCAGAGCAAAATTGAGCGTTTAAGGCTAAACGAAGAGCCTGAGCCGATCACAGACCGAGTTCGGCCGTCAAAGCGCACAGAATCAAGTCTGGGCAATTTCTCCAGATTCTGCAATCGCGGTGCAAGCTGCGTGGCCAGCGCTTCGTTGTATCTGCGATTCAAAACGGCGATTGCGAGGCGAGATTGGGCATGGCCGTCGGTAAAAAAATTATCCCCCAGGCAGTCGACCGCAACTACTTCAAGCGCCAGATCCGCGCCGTCTACCATCCGGTATCGTCGCGATTACACGGTTTCGACATCGTCGTCAGGCTGCGTTGCACATATCCGAAAAGCGTTGCCCGCCAAGCTCGTGAGGAACTGGCGGGTCTTTTAACAGCGGTCGAGCGATGTCGCGAATCATGATCGCTTTTATCCAGCTTTACCGATACGGCATCAGCCCGTTGCTGGGACCGCGCTGCCGGTTTACCCCTTCGTGTTCTGAATATGCGAGCGAGGCGTATCAAAAATACAGCTTCGCTCGCGCAACCCGCTTGAGCACGGGCCGCATCTTGCGGTGTCACCCGTGGTGCTCGGGCGGCTACGATCCCCTACCCTGAAATAGATGGAAGCACAAAGACTCGTATTGCTGGTTGTATTCTCGTTATCGGTATTTTTCTTGTTCGAGGCGTGGCAGAAGCAGGAACAAGTTTCGAACAAAGCTGGGCAGCAAAAAGAGGTTACCGCAACCACCCCCACCCCGGTTCCGGGCGATGCGTTGCGCAGTAGCCAGACGCCTGCGCAAGAGCCGAGTGCGCCTGCGGCAGTTCGCCAGACCGGCAAAATCGTTACTGCCAGAACGGACTATCTCATTGCGGAAATCGATACTCTCGGTGGGACGCTGCGCCGCCTGGAGTTGTTGCGCCATCGCTCGACAGACGATCAGAAGCAGAATTTTGTGCTGTTGCAGAGCCGGCCCGATCACTTATATCTCGCGCAGAGCGGTCTCATCGGCGTAGGCCTACCGAACCATCAATCCGAATACACAGTGGTGGAGGGCCCCAATCAGTTGTCAGAGGGCGAGGATTCGCTTGCGATACGGCTCGCGGCCCCGAATACAGGCGATATCAATGTGACAAAGATATTCACATTCCATCGCAGCAGCTACGTGATAGATGTCCGTTACGAGATCGCCAACGCCAGCAATGCGGCGATCAAGCCGTTTGCTTACTACCAGTTGGTTCGCGACGATACTGCCGCTGCAGGTGATTCGGTGTTAGTACCTACTTACACGGGAGCAGCAGTCTTTACGGACAAAGAAAAATTCCACAAGGTACCATTCGAGGACTTCGGCAAGGTCGACGCGCATGAACAAAACAGTACCGACGGCTGGATCGCCATGATCCAGCATTATTTCGTCGCCGCCTGGCTGCCGCCAAACGGCGCGCAACGAGAGTTCTATACCAAGCGCCTTGACGGCAATCTATTTGCCGCCGGCCTCATTCTGCCAATAGGCGAAATCGAACCGCAAAATCAGGCGGCTATTTCGACACCGCTATACGTCGGTCCGCAAGAATCCGCCCGCCTTGCCGCGCTTGCCCCGGGGCTCGATCTGACCATTGATTACGGCTGGTTAACCGTGATTGCCTCGCCGCTGTTCTGGGTTCTTGCCCAAATCCAGAAGGTGGTCGTCAACTGGGGTGTCGCAATCATCATTCTGACGATCCTGATCAAGTTGATGTTCTACCCGCTGTCCGCGGCGAGTTACCGCTCCATGGCGAAAATGCGCGTGGTGACGCCGCGTTTACAAAAGCTCAAAGAGCAATACGGCGACGATCGCCAGCGCATGCATCAGGCAATGATGGAACTATACAAGACCGAGAAAATCAATCCATTGGGAGGTTGCCTGCCGGTAGTAGTCCAAATCCCTGTTTTTATTGCGCTTTACTGGGTTTTGCTGGCGAGCGTGCAGTTGCGCCACGCGCCGTTTGCGTTATGGATACAGGACCTGTCGGCGCCCGATCCTTACTTCGTGCTGCCGGTATTGATGGGTCTTACCATGATTATCCAGAGCCGCCTGAACCCGGTCCCGCCCGACCCGATCCAGGCAAAAGTGATGAAAATCATGCCGATCGCGTTTAGCGTTTTCTTCTTCTTCTTCCCGGCTGGCCTCGTGCTCTATTGGCTCGTGAACAACATCCTGTCGATTGCACAGCAGTGGTATATAACGCGCGATGTCGAGCAGTCGAAATCCGTAACCAGTGCTCGTGCCAAACGATGACACGATAGCCGCCATCGCGACTGCGACGGGATACGGTGGCATAGGTATTGTCAGGATATCGGGCAATAATCTTGAAAATCTGCTAACGGCGATTCTCGGCGCTCAGATAGCGCCTCGCAAAGCGAGTTTAGCCAAATTTCTCGATGCCGCGGGTGCAACCCTAGATCAAGGAATTGCTGTTTATTATCCCCAACCCCATTCCTATACCGGAGAAGATGTACTCGAACTGCAGGGCCACGGTGGCCCGGCAGTGCTTCGGCTGGTGCTGCAGCGCTGTCTTGACTGCGGCGCGCGTCTCGCTCAGCCCGGGGAGTTTACGCAGCGGGCTTTCCTGAACAACAAACTCGATCTTGCTCAGGCTGAGGCAGTCGCCGACGTTATTTATGCCGGCAGTTCGTCTGCGGCGCGAAGCGCCGTGCGCGCGCTGCAAGGGGATTTCTCCACGGCGGTCGAAGTGTTGCGCAAGAAACTTGTCGGATTACGCATGCTGCTCGAGGCTACTTTGGATTTTCCTGAAGAAGGCGTCGACTTTCTCGAGCGGGCCGACGGACAAGCACAACTCAGGGACATCAACAAGCAGCTGGAACGAGTGCTTCTCGCCGCGCATCAAGGCAGCGTTTTGCGGGACGGAATTGCTATCGCATTGGTTGGCAAACCTAACGTCGGCAAATCCAGCTTGTTAAACAAGCTTGCCGGGCGCGACGCCGCAATCGTCACGGATATCCCTGGTACGACCCGTGATCTGGTGCGGGAAAGCATAGAAATCGAAGGCATTCCCGTGCAACTTGTCGATACGGCCGGTCTTCGCGAGACGAACGATCCAATCGAGGTTTTAGGCGTCTCGCGAGCCTGGGCTGCCGCGCAGCAAGCAGATATTGTTTTGTGGCTGGCCGAAAACGTCGACGACCTGCCATTGCTCCGCGCCTCGGCAGCCGGGCTTCCCGGTCGAAAGCACATTTTCGTCAGCAACAAGATTGACTTGCGTTGCGCGCCGCCAGCCCTGATCAATGGTGAAGAAACCCATGTGCATCTGTCGGCGAAAACCGGCGCCGGGATTGATTTGCTGCATCGCGCGGTTTTGTCGAAAATCAATTGGAACCCCGCGAGCGAAGGTGTATTCAGCGCACGCGAGAGGCATCTACGAGCCTTGAAGGAAGCCCGATTTCATGTGCTAAGCGCCGTCGATACTTGGGGAAGCATCGAACTGGTGGCAGAAGAGCTTCGTCTGGCGCAACATCATCTTGCTTCGATCACTGGCGAATTTGCCCCCGATGACTTATTGGGAGAGATTTTTTCCAAGTTCTGCGTCGGAAAGTAAACGGATGTTTCACGTGAAACATCCTGCTGTCTTACTAAGCAAGAAAACTGAGCTAGAATTGCGTCATGCCCGTAAATTTTGATCTCATTGTCGTCGGCGGCGGTCATGCCGGTACTGAGGCCGCGCTTGCTGCGGCCCGTATAGGGGCCGCGACCTTGCTGCTTACCCACAACATCGAAACCATAGGACAAATGTCGTGTAATCCATCGATTGGCGGGATTGGCAAAGGACATCTCGTCAGAGAAGTCGACGCGTTGGGCGGCTGGATGGCAACGGCTGCGGACGCCGCGGCCATTCAGGTGCGCTTACTCAATTCCAGCAAAGGGCCCGCAGTTCGCGCCACGCGCGTGCAAGCAGACCGGCAATTGTACAAGCAGGCTGTAAGACAAAAAGTAGAACAGCAGCAAGGCCTCAAGATTTTCCAGCAACCTGTTGCCGATATTACCTTTGATGCTTCCGGCGTAACCGGCGTGACGACTGAGCTAGGCCTGCGTTTTGCAGCGCGTGCGGTCGTGCTGACCGCGGGGACGTTCTTGTCCGGCCTGATGCACATTGGTTTGACCAGGATTCCTGGCGGGCGGGCCGGCGATGCTCCATCTTGCAGCCTCGCGAAGCGCATGTCGGAGCTAAAACTGCCGATCGGGAGGCTCAAGACAGGCACACCGCCCCGTATCGATGGCAGAAGCATCGATTTCGCCCGCCTACCCGTGCAGCCCGGCGATGATCCCCCGCCATTTTTCTCGTTTTTACCCTCTGCCCAGCGGCCGCGGCAGGTGCCTTGCTGGATCACGAACACGACCGAGCGCACGCACGAGATCATCCGAAATGGACTGTCGCGCTCGCCTCTGTATACCGGGGCCATCGCCGGCGTCGGACCGCGCTATTGCCCTTCAATAGAAGACAAGATCACGCGCTTCGCCGAGAAAACGAGCCATCAGATATTTCTCGAACCCGAGGGGCTGACGGTTAACGAAATTTACCCGAACGGGATTTCTACCAGTTTGCCATTCGACGTTCAGCTTGAGCTTGTGCAGTCGATACCGGGGCTTGAGCGAGCCCACATAACGCGGCCGGGTTATGCGATCGAGTACGATTACTTTGATCCACGCAGCTTGAAAAGCTCACTGGAAAGCAAAAACATCCCCGGATTGTTTTTTGCCGGACAAATCAACGGCACGACCGGGTACGAGGAAGCGGCCGCCCAAGGCCTGTTGGCCGGTATTAATGCCGCGCTTTACGTTCGCAGTGATGAGCCTTGGTGCCCCCGCCGCGATCAGGCTTATCTGGGTGTGCTGGTCGACGACCTGATCACGCGCGGAGTCACCGAGCCTTATCGCATGTTTACCAGCCGCGCCGAGTACCGCCTGAGCTTGCGCGAAGACAACGCCGATCTGCGCCTCACCGAAATCGGACACAAGCTTGGTGTGGTCGACGATGTGCGTTGGCGCCATTTCGAGAGGAAGCGTGAAGACATAGCGCGCGAAGCTGAGCGGCTGAAAAACACATGGGTGAACCCTAAACTGGTTGCGGACCTCGATGCCCAGCGAGTATTCGGCCAATCCATCGACCGCGAATACACTCTGGACGAATTGCTGCGGCGCCCCAATGTGAGTTACGCGTCATTGCTGACCCTGCCCGTTGCTGGTACAGCGACTGCGAGCACCGCAGTCGCCGAACAAGTGGAAATTCAGGCAAAGTATCGAGGCTATATTGACCGGCAGCGGGAGGAAATAGCCCGCCAAAAGCAGTCCGAGGATAAGCGGTTGCCACTCGATCTTGATTACACCAAAGTGCCCGGGCTTTCGATTGAGGTGCAGCAGAAGCTGAATCGGCACAAGCCCGAAACTTTGGGTCAGGCCGGCCGAATTCCGGGCGTCACCCCGGCCGCACTTTCGCTTTTGTTAGTGCACCTGAAGCGACGCTTCAGCGATCAGCTCTCCGCGTGAGCCTGGCTTCGCAACTCGCGCAAGGCCTCGTCGCGCTATCGCTGCAGTTGCCGGAAGATGCCGAGGCGCGACTGCTCAGCTTCCTTGATTTATTGCAGAAGTGGAACAAGGTGTATAACCTGACGGCGATACGCGAGGCGGATCAAATGGTTGCCCGCCATTTGCTCGACAGCTTATCGGTGCTCCCCCATTTCGGCGGACAGCGCATTATCGATGTCGGCAGCGGAGCTGGCCTTCCAGGTATCCCAATCGCTATCGCCAGACCGGAAGCAAGTATTTGTTTACTTGAGGTAAATCATAAAAGGGCGACTTTTCTCCAGCAGGCCATCACAGAATTGGGTCTGCGCAATGCGAGCGTCGTTGTGAGCCGGGTCGAAGATTTCCGGCCGGCGACTAAATTCGATGTGGTCATCTCGAGAGCTTTTGCCGATTTGTCCGAGTACGTTGCCCTTGCCGGACATCTGTGTATTGCGGGTGGCCTCATGGTCGCAATGAAAGGCTTGCACCCTTTTGAAGAACTGTCGCAATTGCCGTCAAACGTCGCCGAAAAGAATGTGATCAGGCTTGAAGTTCCGAACCTCGCGGCGGAACGTCATTTGGTTGTGATGACTCTGAAGGCCTGAAGTGGTCAAGACTTTTGCTATCGCCAATCAAAAAGGCGGCGTCGGGAAAACAACGACCAGCGTCAACCTCGCCGCTAGTTTGGCTGCCATAGGACAGCACGTCCTCCTCGTAGACCTGGACCCCCAGGGTAATGCGACCATGGGCAGCGGAATAAATAAGCGAGCACTGACTTCTACTATATACCAGGTATTGCTGGGCGAATCGGCGGCAGCAGCGACTCGGGTAGCGTCGGAGAGCGGAAAGTACGATGTGATTCCGGCCAATCGCGAACTGGCAGGAGCGGAGGTCGAATTGGTCGATATAACGCACCGAGAGGCGCGTCTTCGCGATGCGCTGAAAGAAATAGAAAACGATTACGATTTTATTCTCATCGATTGTCCGCCTGCCCTCAGCTTGCTCACCCTGAACGGATTATGTGCGGCGCAAACGGTGATGATTCCGATGCAGTGCGAGTATTACGCGCTCGAAGGCCTCAGCGATCTCGTGCAGACGATAAAAAAGGTGCGCGCCAACTTGAACCCGGCCCTCGAGATCGAAGGCCTGCTGCGCACGATGTTTGACCCGCGCAACACATTGGCGCAGCAGGTTTCCGACCAGTTGCAGCGACACTTCGGCAACAAGGTTTATCGCACGATTATCCCGCGCAATATCCGGCTCGCCGAGGCTCCGAGTTATGGTATTCCCGCTCTCGGTTTCGACAAGCAATCGAAAGGGGCGTTGGCCTATCTGGCCCTAGCCAACGAGATCGTCGACAAGTCTTCGAAGCCCGAATGGGTAGAAGCCGGGGATGCGCGGGCGCAATAAATAAGGTGCGGGCACAATGAATAAAGTGCGAGGACTAGGCCGAGGTCTCGATGCCCTGCTCACGAACGACGAACAGCGAAGCGAAAGCGATCGCTTGCAGTCATTGAACGTTAACCTGTTGCAGCCGGGCAAGTATCAGCCGCGGACGCGCATGGACGACGAGAGCTTGACCGATCTCGCCGATTCGATAAAGGCACAAGGCGTCATGCAGCCAATCCTTGTGCGCCCGATCGAAGGCTCACGGTATGAAATCATCGCGGGCGAACGGCGCTGGCGGGCGGCCAGGCTTGCCGGCCTGACCGAGGTGCCGACGGTAACGCGAATAGTCGCCGACAATGCCGCCCTCGCGATGGCTTTGATCGAAAATATTCAGCGCGAGGATCTCAATCCGCTCGAAGAGGCGGCCGGTATTCAGCGCTTGATCGGCGAATTCGGCATGACGCATCAGGAAGCGTCTGAGGCGGTGGGGCGATCGAGAAGTGCGGTCAGCAACATGTTGCGGCTTCTTGCGTTGACTCCGGCCGTGCAAAAGCTGCTGGCCGAGGGCAAGCTGGACATGGGTCATGCGCGCGCCTTGTTGCCATTCGACGCCGGTAACCAGACCGAACTCGCGCATCGAATTGTCGACCAAGGCCTGTCGGTTCGGGAGGCAGAGCGTTTGGCTCACGCGGCTGCATCCCCTGACAAACCTTCAGTTATACCGATGCGCGGCGCGGCGATTACCCGCGATCGCGACATTCTGCGGCTGCAGGAAGAGGTCTCGCAGCGGCTCGGCGCGAACGTCGAAATCAAACCCAGGAAGAAGGGCGGGACGATAACGATCGCCTATAGCGATCTGGGCCAACTCGATACGATACTGGCCAGGTTTTAGCGCGGCGGGCGATGAGGCGCGATTGGCAGCGAGCCAAGACGTTGACATAAATAGCGTCGGAATACTAAAATCGTTTTCTTCTTGAGTGGCGTAAACGAGCGTCAACAACGGCGCCCGGTAATGAAAACGATTTGCAGGATCATTGCCTTACAAATCGCACTCACGATTTTCTTGGCATTGGCATGGCTGGTTGCCCGCGATATTCCTGCAGCCTTTTCGGCAGTATTGGGGGGCGCCATCGGTTTCTTCCCCGGCCTCGTTTATGCCCTGACTATCCTGCGGGCTCGCGATTCAGAGAGGCCGGATCGCGTGCTGCGCGCGCAATATGCCGGAGAATTCCGCAAGCTGTTGCTGACTTTTGCGATGTTCGTCGCGATCTTCGCGTGGTTTAAGGATGTTTCTGTGATTGCACTATTGTCGACTTATATCGCAACACTCGTCGCCTATTGGGCCGCACTGCTATTTCCTCACGAGGCGTCATGAGCGAACCAGCCGAGCTCACTTCCAACGATTACATCGCTCATCACCTGACTAATCTCACGGTCGGCGAAGGTTTCTGGACGTTCAACCTCGATACCCTGATTATCTCCGGCCTGCTTGGAATTGTCGTTTTCGGTTTGATGGCGTATGTCGCGAGAAGCGCAACCAGCGGCGTTCCGCAAGGCTGGCAGAATTTCATCGAAATGACGGTCGGCATGGTCGATCAGCAGGTGCGCGATTCCTTTCACGGCAAAAATTCCCTGATCACACCGCTCGCCATCACGATTTTCATCTGGGTTTTCGTGATGAATGCGGTCGATCTGATTCCTGTCGATTTCATCCCGCGTTTCCTTGAATTGTTCGGTGTTCATTATTTCAAGGCGGTCCCGACGACCGATCCGAACGCGACCTTCGCCATGTCGCTTTCGGTCTTCGCACTGATCATCTACTACAACCTGAAATGCAAGGGATTGGGAGGCTTTACCAAGGAAGTGCTGACGGTTCCGTTCGGCCCCTGGCTAGCTCCGGTCAACCTCGTGCTGCGCGTGATCGAGGAGTTGGCGAAACCCATTTCCCTGGCGTTGCGCCTGTTCGGCAACATGTTTGCCGGTGAGATGCTGTTCATCCTGATTGCGCTGCTCGGCGTATGGCAGACCGTTCTTGCCTTGCCGTGGGCGATTTTTCACATTCTGATTATCACGCTGCAGGCATTCGTGTTCATGATGCTGACCATCGTGTACATGAGCATGGCCAGCGAATCGCATTAGGTTCATTACGTTCTAACTGAAACTCACCGGGAGACAACGATGGAATTGGCAAGTTTTTATGGAAGCACGCAGATCGCAGTAGCGATATTGATCGGCCTGGGCGCGCTGGGCACCGCGATCGGCTTCGGTATTCTCGGCGGCCGCTTTCTGGAAGGCTCGGCGCGTCAACCGGAAATGATCCCGACCTTGCAGGTCAAGATGTTTATCGTCGCCGGCTTGCTCGATGCGTTTACCGCGATCGCAACCGCGATCGCCGTTCTGCTGCTATACGCCAATCCGCTGGTCGGCGCGCTGCAAGCCGGTTAAGGCAAAAAGGGGGTTTTGTGAGCATCAACGCTACCTTGATCGGCCAGATTATCTGGTTCGCGCTGTTCGTCTGGTTCACGATGAGATATGTCTGGCCGCCGCTGCAAAAAGCCATGCACGAACGCCAGAAGCAAATCGCCGACGGTCTCGCTGCGTCCGAACGCGGCAAGCAGGAACTCGAAGCGGCCGGCCGCCGCTCGCAAGACGCCGCGCAGGAAGCGCGTAAACGCGCCGCCGAAATCATCAGCCAGGCCGAAAAGCGCGGCGCGCAAATCGTCGAGGAAGCCAAGCTCGGCGCCAAGACCGAAGGCGAGCGCATCATCGCCGGCGCCAAAGCCGAAATCGATCAGGAAACCTTTCGCGCCAGAGAAGCGCTGCGCAGCCAGGTCGCGGTGCTCGCGATCGCCGGCGCCGAGAAGATATTGCGCCGTGAAGTCGATGCCAAAGCGCACGCTGAATTGCTGACCGCTATCCAGGCCGATTTGTAGAATGGCCGAAGCGACCACCATTGCCCGGCCCTATGCGGAAGCCGCTTTCAGCCTCGCGCAGGAAAACAACGCCATTCCGCGCTGGTCCAGCTTTCTCGAATTGAGCGCAGCGGTCGCAAGGCACGAGCGGGTGCGGGCGCTGATCGGCAATCCTCGCATCACCTCCGAACAGGTGCTGAAGATATTTACTGGGGTAGCGGGCCAGTCACTGGGCGCCCACGGTACCAACTTCCTCAACGCCCTCGCCAAGAACGGCCGTCTGGAAGTGCTTCCCGAAATCAGTCAGATGTTCGAAGAGATGAAAGCGCAGCACGGCGGCGCGCTCGAAGCTACTATACATTCGGCGTTTCCCCTGAATGACGCGCAGCTCAAAGGCCTCGTGCAGGACCTGGAAACGCGCTTCAAACGCAAGATCGAGGCTGACTTGCGCGTTGCCCCGGAATTGATCGGCGGCGTAAAAATCGAAATCGGCGACCAGGTTCTCGACGCTTCAGTCCGCGGCCGCCTGACAGCGATGGCGGCAGCGTTGACTGCCTGACCAGAGAGTCGCGCCGATCAGGCTACATACAGCCACGAACCCTACAGATTGGAGACACCATGCAGCTAAACCCGTCAGAAATCAGCGAGCTGATCAAGCGCCAGATCGAAGGCATCACCACCAGCGCCGAAATTCGTACCCAGGGCAGCATCGTTTCGGTCACCGACGGCATTGTGCGTATACACGGGCTGTCGGATGCGATGCAGGGCGAGATGCTTGAATTCCCCGGCAACACATTCGGACTCGCGCTGAACCTTGAGCGCGATTCGGTCGGCGCGGTGATTTTGGGCGAATACGAACATCTGACGGAAGGCGATACGGTCAAGTGCACCGGCCGCATTCTCGAGGTTCCAATCGGCCGGGAGTTGATCGGCCGCGTCGTCGATGCGCTCGGCCAGCCTATCGATGGCAAAGGCCCGGTAAACGCGCAACTGACTTCGCCTATCGAAAAAATCGCGCCGGGCGTCATCGCGCGTCAATCTGTCACGCAACCACTGCAAACAGGCTTGAAGGCGGTTGACGCCATGGTCCCTATCGGGCGCGGCCAGCGCGAACTGATTATCGGCGATCGCCAGACCGGAAAATCAGCGGTCGCCATTGATACCATCGTCAATCAGAAAGGCACCGGCGTCGTCTGTATCTACGTCGCGATTGGTCAGAAAGCGTCTTCGATTGCGAACGTCGTGCGCAAACTCGAAGAGCACGGCGCGATGGAGCACACTATCATCGTTGCCGCGGCATCGTCGGATTCAGCGGCCATGCAATACATCGCGCCGTATTCGGGCTGCAGCATGGGCGAATATTTCCGCGACCGCGGTGAAGACGCGCTGATCATTTACGACGATCTGACCAAACAGGCGTGGGCCTATCGCCAAATTTCGCTGCTGCTGCGCCGCCCCCCCGGACGCGAAGCGTATCCCGGCGATGTTTTTTATCTGCATTCGCGTCTGCTCGAGCGCGCTTCTCGCGTCAGCGCCGAGCATATCGAAAAGCTGACCGAGGGTAAAGTCAAAGGCAAAACCGGTTCGCTGACAGCCCTGCCGATCATCGAAACCCAGGCTGGCGACGTCTCCGCATTCGTGCCGACCAACGTGATCTCGATTACTGACGGTCAGATTTTCCTCGAAACCGATCTATTCAACGCCGGCATTCGCCCGGCCATCAACGCCGGGCTGTCGGTTTCGCGCGTCGGCGGCGCCGCGCAAACCAAAGTCATCAAAAAACTCGGTGGCGGTATTCGCCTGGCGCTCGCGCAATTCCGCGAGTTGGCGGCATTTGCACAATTCGCGTCCGACCTCGATGAAACGACGCGCAAGCAACTGGAGCGTGGCCGCATGGTTACGGAGTTGATGAAGCAGGCGCAGTTCTCGACTATGAGCGTATCGGAAATGGCGATCACGCTATTCGCCGTCAATAAAGGTTTTCTCGACGACGTGGAGGTTACGAAGGCCTTGTCCTTCGAGGCTGCTTTGCAAGCGTACATGAAGAGCAAGCACTCACCTTTGATGGACAAGATCCAGACCGACAAGGATCTGAGCGCGGATTCCGAGAAAGAATTGGCGGAAGCAATGACCCAGTTTAAAGCCAACGCGGTCTATTAAAAATGGCCAGCGGCAAGGAAATCCGCACCAAGATACGCAGCGTCCAGAACACGCAAAAGATTACGCGCGCCATGGAAATGGTCGCCGCGAGCAAAATGCGTAAAGC
>JACDAM010000294.1 GCA_013695435.1 Burkholderiales bacterium
TGCGGCGCAGAAGGTTTGAGCGATGTGGTGACGCTGTCGACCATGCGCGGCAAGGAATTCCTCAAGAACTACGGTGTTGCGATCAGCGATTCACCGCTGGCCGGCGCCGCGGCGCGCGCGGTTGTCGTGCTTGATGCCAACGACAAGGTCGTCTATACCGAGATGGTCCCGGAAATTAAGGACGAGCCAAATTACGAAGCGGCGCTCGCTGCGCTGAAGAAATAGTGCGCGCAGCAAGCGATTTGGAAACGCTGCGTCAGGAAACCTGATGCACCAAGAGTTGCTCCGCGGGAGAAAAAAGTGTTGAACAAAAAGCTCGTATTGATCGCTGCTGCGCTAACGATTTTGAGTGGGAACCTCGCCGCGAAGGACTTGCGCGTGGTCAAGGGCCTGTCATCGCCGGAATCGGTAATGGCGGCGGACGATGGCCGTATTTTCGTATCACAGATCGGCGGATTCGGCGTCGATGGCGATGGCAGCATTGCCATCATCGGGAAGGATGGCCAGATAAGCACTTTTGCCACTGGGCTCGATGATCCGAAGGGGTTCGCCCGGCACGGTGATTTCATTTACGTCGCGGACAAGATGCGCGTATGGAAAATCGACAAGAAAGGCAAGGTCACGATATTCGCGCCTGCGAGCGCGTTTCCCGCGGCGCCTCAATTCCTGAATGACGTTGCGATCGATGCCAAAGGCAATGTTTATGTTTCCGACAGCGGTGATACCAAAGTCGGGGGCGGCGGCGCAATTTTCAGCATCAGCCCCGATGGCGTTGTCAGCGTCGTTACCTCTCACGCCGAGGATGGCCGGGTAAAAAGCCCCAACGGGCTCCTGGTCGATCGAGGGTCGTTGCTCGCGGTCGATTTTGCGAGCGGTGAGCTTTATCGTATCGATTTGCAGTCGCCGCATCCGAGCAAGAAGCTCGCCGGAGGTTTCGGCGGCGGTGACGGACTCGCGCTCGATCGCGCCGGCAACTTGCATATCAGCGATTGGAAAAACGGCAAAGTCTTCAGGCTGAACCTGAAAAAGAAAGATGCCAAGCCGATCGAATACGAGCAGGACTTCCAGGCAGCCGCCGACATCACGCTCGATGCCAGCCGTAAATTCGTGCTGGTGCCTGATATGAAAGCGGGCACGCTAACCTGGCTGCCGATTCAGCGCTGAGCAGGAATTGGCAGGTTCGCGCGCGATCCCGGGAAAACCTGCCCGATTTTGCGCAACCAAGCGGCCTGCCAAGTGATTCCATTGACGCGGGCAGCGCCATGCTTGCGCTTGCAACCGCAAGCACCTCGGTACGCGAAGCCGGCGAGTTTGTGCGCATGATCGAACGCTGACAGTCGCATCGCACCTCCTCTTTTCATTCAAACTCCGGAACGAAAGCCCATGCGCACGCTGATCTGCGGTTCCATCGCCTATGACACCATCATGGTATTCCGCGACCGTTTCAAGAACCACATCCTGCCCGACCAGATTCATATCCTGAACATTTCGTTTCTGGTTCCCGAGATGCGGCGCGAGTTCGGCGGCTGCGCCGGCAATATTGCCTTCAACCTGAAAATGCTCGGCGGCGAGCCGCTGATCATGGCTACTGTCGGCGAAGACAGCGCGCCGTACGCCGAACGCTTGCAGCGCCTGGAATTGCCGCAAACGCACTTGCGAACCATGCCGGGAACCTTTACCGCGCAATGCTTCATTACAACGGACCTTGACGATAATCAGATCACAGCATTTCATCCGGGCGCCATGAACGACTCGCATCACAACCACGTCGCCGAAGCGAAAGATATCGGGCTGGGCATTGTTGCGCCCGACGGCCGCGATGGCATGCTGCAGCACGCGCGCGAGTTTGCGGATGCCGGCATCCCCTTTGTATTCGACCCGGGTCAGGGCCTGCCGATGTTCAACGGAGACGAGTTGCTGGGATTTCTCCAGCTCGCCGAATACGCGACGATGAACGATTACGAGGCGCAATTACTCGAAGCGCGCACCGCCCGCAAAATCGGCGAGCTGGCCAAACTTGTGCAGGCCCTGATT
>JACDAM010000295.1 GCA_013695435.1 Burkholderiales bacterium
CCTTGAACGCACGCGCGGAACCGGAAACGCGCTTGTTGGCGCGGTGCATCAGGTGCCAGGCGCGCACAATGGGAAAGTCTTCGACATCGAGAACCGCCAGGCGGCGCGTTTCCAGTTCCAGCTCAACGGTATGCAGGGACAAAACGCTCAACCCCATGCCGACTTGCACCGCCTGTTTGATCGCTTCATTGGTATTCATCTCGGTGCCGACTTCGAAATCGATGTCGTGCTCCTGAAAAAACCGCTCCATCGCCGCCCGCGTTCCCGACCCCTGCTCGCGCATGAGAAAAGTCAGTCCGCGCAATCGCTCGAGCGGAATCTTGCGCTGGCTGGCGAGCGGATGATCGGGGGCGGCGATCACGACGAGCGGGTTGGCCATGAAGGTTTCGGCGTAAATGTCCATGCCTTCGGGCGGGCGGCCCATGATCGCGAGATCGGTTGAATTGTCTTCGAGATGCTTGATCACGGCTTCGCGGTTAACGACGTTGAGGCTGACTGTGATGCCCGTATAGCGCTTGCAGAATTGGGCGAGCAATTGCGGCGCGAAATAATTCGCGGTTCCGACGACGGAGATCGTCAGCTTGCCGCGCTCCAGCCCTTTGAGTTCGTCGATCACCGCCTCGGCCTCGAGCAATTGCTGGGCGATGGTGCGGCTGTAATGTAATATCTCGCGGCCGGCTTCGGTCAGGAAAATGCGCTTTCCCATCTGCTCGAACAGCGGCAAACCGATGGTTTCTTCCAGTTGTTTGATTTGCATCGAAACCGCCGGCTGGGTCAAGTGCAAAGATTCGGCGGCGCGCGAGAAACTCAAATGGTTCGCTACCGCTGCGAACACGCGTAGTTGCCGCAGTGTCAGGTGATACATCGTCGCGCTCGTTTCATACGAAAATCTTATCATAACTATCAGATTGGGTTACACGGCTTTATGGTCGCCGGGGCGCCCGGGCCCGACGAGGATTTCTCCGCGTTACAATGTCGCATCCATTCAAGGTGAAAGAGCATGGCGCAAGCTTCGATAGGTATCGTGATGGGCAGTCAAAGCGACTGGGAAGTGATGCAGCAGGCCGCAAAGCAGTTGCAGGATTTCGGCGTCAGTTTCGAGGCGAAAGTATTGTCCGCCCACCGCACGCCCGACCTGCTCGAAGACTGGATCAGGACGTCAATCGCCGGCGGCGCGAAATGTTTTATCGCCGGGGCCGGCGGCGCCGCGCATCTGGCGGGTGTCATCGCCGCCAAGACCACGCTGCCCGTGCTCGGCGTGCCGATGCCGTCCAAATATCTGCAAGGGCTCGATTCGCTGCTATCGATCGTGCAGATGCCGAAGGGCATTCCGGTCGCGACTTTCGCCATCGGCGAGGCGGGCGCGGCCAACGCCGCACTGTTCGCCATCGCCATGCTGGCCATGACCGATGTCAAACTTGCCGAGCGCCTGCAGGCGTTTCGCGACAAGCAGGTGGAGTCGATCAAGGGCGCGTTGTTGCCCGCGGCTTAAGGTCGCCCCTTTCCCCGCGCGTCGCGTGGCATCCGCTTGATTCATCGTTACGTATTCCAGCTATGACGCGTCCACTATCCCTGCTCGAATCCAGTCTCGAAAGCCTCAAGTTTCTCCACCGCGGCAAGGTCCGCGATCTTTATGCCGTCGGCGACGACAAACTGCTCGTGATCCAGACTGACCGTTTGTCGGCATTCGACGTGATCCTGCCGACGCCCGTGCCCGACAAGGGGCGCGTGCTGACCGCATTGTCGAATTTCTGGTTCGGCAAGCTTGCTCATGTCATACCGAATCACCTGACCGGCATCGCGCCGGAAAGCGTGGTCGCGCAAAACGAATGCGACCAGGTCGCCGGCCGCTCGTTCGTCGTGCGCAGATTGAAGCCGCTGCCGATCGAGGCGATCGTGCGCGGTTACGTCGTCGGATCTGGCTGGAAGGATTATCAGAAGACCGGCGCAATTTGCGGCATCGCGCTGCCCGCCGGCCTCAAGGAGGCGAGCAAGCTGCCGAAGCCTGTTTTCACGCCCTCGACCAAGGCGCCGATGGGTGCGCACGACGAAAACATTCCTTTTGCCGAGGCCGAAAAGCTGCTCGGCAGCGAGCGCGCGCACGAAGTCAGCAGCGCAGCGCTCGCGCTATACACGCAGGCCGCCGATTACGCCGCGGAAAAAGGCATCATCATTGCCGATACCAAGTTCGAATTCGGGCTCGATGATGGCGGCAAGCTGTATCTGATCGACGAAGCGTTGACGCCCGATTCGTCGCGCTTCTGGCCGGTCGACCAATATCGGCCCGGTATCAGCCCGCCCAGTTTCGACAAGCAGTTCGTGCGCGACTGGCTGGAGGCGCAAGGCTGGAACAAGAAACCTCCGGCGCCCGAATTGCCTGTCGACGTCGCCAAAAAAACCGGCGACAAATACCGTGAAGCGCTGCGCCTTTTGACCGGGCAAGCGTTGTAGGACCACCAACTTGACGACTCTCGATATCAGCAAAAGCGGCATCTCTTTCCC
>JACDAM010000296.1 GCA_013695435.1 Burkholderiales bacterium
ACGATGGCCACAGCACGATATAGTGGCAAGGCGCCAGAACTTTCGCGTCTGCCGTCAGGTAACGCCGTTGATACGATTCGTAATCGATCAGATATTTTTTGTTCACGACCTTGACGATCTCGCAGCGCGGCGCCTGACCGATTTCTCGATCACCGGCCATCGCCGGATCGTGCCGCCTCTGAACCGCGTCCACTGAGTGTCTTTCCTTGTTCATGGTTGCCGTAGTTTCAACCATCGAGGAGACTTGATGCTGCAACAACGCTAAGGGGGCGTCTGTCCGCTACCGTACAAAAACGATAATGTCTGTGCGGTATCACACAAAGCGAGAAAAATTTGCCCCTTCTCTGTTTAACGTGTACCGTACTACCCCCTCCCGCGACCGCCCGTTTCGGGATTCACGAGGTTTCGGTCAAGTTTTGCACTTGCTCGATTATTCCTTCCGGCGGCTAACCGCAAGCAAAGGAGAACCAAGCAGTGATTGCGAAACCTCGCGGCGCACGGGCCAACCGCCTGCTCGCGCAACTCCCCGATGAAGCGTTCGAGCGCCTGCAAGCCCACTTTGAACCGCACGCGTTCGCGCTCGGCGACATCGTTTACGAAGCCGGCCAGCTTGTGGACTATCTGTATTTCCCGACCACCGCCATCATTTCACTGCTCCACACCATGCGAGACGGAGATACGGTTGAAATGGCCGTCGTCGGCTACGAGGGAGCCGCGGGCGTCGCGTCGTTCATGGGCGGTAAAAGCATGCCCTACCGCCTGATCGTGCAGGGCGGAGGCGAGAGCTTCCGCATCAGGAATGGTCCGGTGAAAAGCGAGTTCGAGCGCGGCGGCGCCTTTCACCACGGGCTGCTGCGCTATACGCAGGCGCTGATTATCCAGATCGCGCAGACCGCGGTATGCAACCGCCATCACACTCTCGAGCAGCAGCTTTGCCGCTGGCTGCTGTTGACCGACGATCGGACGCCCGGCGCCAAACAGATCACGATGACCCATGAGATGATCGCCCAGATGCTGGGCGTACGCCGCGCCGGCGTTACCGCGGCCGCGAAACACCTCTCTGACCTGAAACTGATTAGCTATACGCGCGGCCACATCATGTTCATCGATCGGGCCGGCATCGAGAAGCGGGTTTGCGAGTGCTATCAGATAGTCAAGCTGGAATATGCGCGGTTGCTGGGTTGACGGGCTTCGCTCATGTCGTTCCGAGGCTGCCTTTCCCCGACTTTATAAAGGGTAGCGGAGTTTCAACTTGTCAAACCCCCAATCTCCGTTTCAAAGGGAGAACGAAGCGAGTGGGTATGGTCGATTTCGCCGCCCTTGCCGCATTCTTACCAGTCATAACGCATTCATCTGTTTGACGCATCACACTAGCTTGCAGTTGTTCCTGTCCCGAGCCCGGTCGGCTGCCTCCTTCATTCGGATCAGCGATGCAACCCTCATCGTTTCCGTTCTGCGAAAATGCGAATGTCCGGCGACAGAGTTGACCATGAAACGCTCGAGAACCAGCAAAGCGTGGATGCGCGAACACGTCAACGATTTCTACGTGCAGCGGGCGAAACGCGAAGGCTATCGCTCACGCGCGGCGTTCAAGCTGATCGAAATCAACCAGCGCGATCGCCTGATCGGGCGCGGCATGACAGTACTCGATCTCGGCGCGACGCCCGGCGGCTGGTCGCAGATTGCCGCGGGCCTGGTTGGGGCCGCCGGCCAGATCATCGCGATCGATTTGCTGCCGATGGAAGCGCTGCGCGGCGTGACGTTTATCCAGGGCAGCATCGACGACGACGCCGTCATGCAGCAATTGCGTACGGCGGCCGCCGCGCGCGGCGTTGATCTTGTTATTTCGGATATGTCGCCCAATATCTCTGGCATCGACGTGGTCGATCAGGCGCGCGTCATGGCGCTGGCCGAACGCACTCTCGAAATCAGCCGGAATTATTTGAAACCGGGCGGGCATCTCCTAGTCAAAGTTTTCCAGGGCCAGGGATTCGAAGCGTTTTTGCGCAGCATGAGGGCGTTGTTTACTGAGGTTGTCACGCGCAAGCCGGAAGCCTCGCGCGGACGCAGCAACGAGATTTACCTGCTCGGCAAGCGCCGACGAACGGTCGCTGCCGAGGCGGCTCCGGCACTGCCGCCGTCCTCGAAATAGGTTTAGAATGGAATCGTAAAAGCCCGTCTAAGACTCGCAAGGAGTCGAAAAAACGTCCCGCTTCGTTGTGACGTGGCGGGCAGCTTATCGGTTGTTAAATTTTCGCGCAGGATGCAGAAGGAGTCACCTTGAATAATATGATCAAAACTGTAGCGATATGGCTCGTGATCGCGCTTGTGCTGATGACGGTGTTCAACCAGTTCAGCACGCGCCAGACCGCGCAAAACCCGGTCGAATATTCCCAGTTTATCGAAGAGGTCAAACAGGGAAGGGTAGCGAAAGTCACGATTGAAGGGCGCGTGCTGAAAGGCGTGAAGTCCGACGGCAAGCGCTTCACGACCTATTCGCCGTCCGATCCGTGGCTGGTTTCCGATCTGCTCAAAAATGGCGTCATCATCGAGGCCAAGCCCGAGGAAGAGCCGTCGCTCTTGATGAACATTTTCGTATCGTGGTTCCCGATGCTGCTTCTGATCGGCGTCTGGATTTTCTTCATGCGCCAGATGCAGGGCGGCGGGCGTGGCGGCGCGTTCTCGTTCGGCAAGAGCCGCGCGCGCATGCTCGACGATACGTCGAATCAGGTAACGTTCGCCGATGTCGCAGGCTGCGAGGAAGCGAAGGAAGAAGTCGCCGAACTTGTCGAATTCCTGCGCGATCCCGGCAAATTCCAGAAACTCGGCGGGCGCATTCCGCGCGGTGTGTTGATGGTCGGCTCACCGGGCACCGGCAAGACGTTGCTGGCGCGCGCGATTGCCGGCGAGGCGAAGGTGCCGTTCTTTTCGATCTCCGGTTCCGATTTCGTCGAGATGTTCGTCGGCGTCGGCGCTGCGCGCGTGCGCGATATGTTCGAGCAGGCCAAAAAACACGCGCCGTGCATCATCTTCATCGACGAGATCGACGCGGTCGGCCGTCAACGCGGCGCCGGCCTCGGCGGCGGCAACGACGAGCGCGAGCAGACGCTGAACCAGTTGCTCGTGGAAATGGATGGCTTCGAAGGCACGTCCGGGGTGATCGTGATCGCCGCCACCAACAGGCCGGACGTGCTCGATCCCGCCTTGCTGCGCCCGGGGCGTTTCGATCGCCAGGTTGTCGTTCCCTTGCCCGATATCCGCGGCCGCGAACAGATCATCATGGTGCATATGCGCAAAGTGCCGGCCGCGCCGGACGTGCGCCCCGATATTCTCTCGCGCGGCACACCGGGTTTTTCCGGCGCCGATCTGGCCAATCTGGTCAACGAAGCGGCGCTGTTCGCCGCACGCACGAACAAGCGCCTGGTCGATATGGACGATTTCGAACGCGCCAAGGACAAGATCATCATGGGTGCCGAACGGCGTTCGATGGTGATGCCGGAGGAAGAGCGCCGCAATACCGCGTATCACGAATCCGGTCATGCCGTGGTTGCCCGATTGCTGCCGAAAACCGATCCGGTGCACAAGGTTACGATCATCCCGCGCGGCCGTGCGCTCGGTGTGACCATGCAGTTGCCGGTCGAAGATCGCTACAGCATGGATCGTGAACACATTCTGCAGAACATTTCCGTGCTGTTCGGCGGCCGTATCGCCGAGGAAGTGTTCATGAAGCAGATGACGACCGGCGCTTCCAACGACTTTGAGCGGGCGACCGAAATGGCGCGCCGCATGGTTACGCAATGGGGCATGTCGGATGCCCTTGGGCCCATGGTCTACGGTGAAAATGAGGGCGAGATTTTTCTCGGCCGCTCGGTGACGACGCACAAAAACGTGTCGGAGGCGACCATGCAGAAAGTCGACGCCGAAATCCGCCGCATCATCGACGAACAGTACAAGCTCGCGCGCCGCCTGATCGAGCAAAGCCGCGACAAGATCGACATCATGGCCAAGGCGCTGCTCGAATGGGAAACCATAGACGCCGACCAGATCAACGACATCATGGAAGGCAGGGCGCCGCGCCCGCCGAAACCAACCCAGCCGATCACGCCGCCGCCCCCTTCAGGCGGACAGACAGTGGGTGCGACTGCGACGGCGCGCCCTGCGCAGGGAGTTTAAGGACAGAGGATCGGGAAGCGGGAATCGGAAATCCAGACCGACCCGATTCCCGATTCCGGATTTAATCCGATTCCCGATTCCCCGGCCTTGATCCGACCCCCGGTTTTGCTCCACGCAGGCCGTTTCAGGCTTTCGCTCTCCCGTCCCCTCGTCATGGGGATCGTAAATCTGACTCCCGATTCGTTTTCCGACGGCGGCCGCTACGCGGACGAAGCGCGCGCGATCGCGCACGCCCATCGCTTGCTCGGCGAGGGCGCCGATATTCTAGATCTTGGCGCCGAATCGACGCGTCCGGGTGCTGCGCCGGTGCCACTCGAAAGCGAACTGGCCCGTCTCATGCCGGTGCTTGCCGGCCTGCGCGGTTTTCCGATACCGATTTCGATCGATACCTACAAACCTGAAGTCATGCGGGAAGCAATCCGCCTCGGCGCTGCGATGATCAACGACATCAACGCGTTGCGCACGCCCGGCTCGCTGGATGTCGTCGCGCAATCGGACGCGGGCGTCTGCCTGATGCATATGCAGGGCACGCCGCAAACCATGCAGCAGGACCCGCGCTATGGCGACGTGGTAGCCGAGGTCAGGCAGTTTCTCGCTGACCGCGTCGCGGCGCTGGAGGATGCCGGCATCGGCCGCGAACGCATCGTGCTCGATCCCGGCTTCGGCTTCGGCAAGACCAAGGAGCATAACGTCGCGCTGTTGCGTGGTTTGGATGAATTGAGCGAGCTCGGGCTGCCGGTGCTGGCCGGCCTGTCGCGCAAATCGGTTCTTGCAAGTCTTGTGCAAGGCGAGAACAGGATGCCGTCGCCGCAGCCGGACGGCGACGATCGTGTGCACGCCAGCATCGCAGCGGCGCTGTTCGCCGTTTGCAAAGGCGCACGGATCGTCCGCGTGCACGACGTCAAGGCGACCTGCGATGCGCTCGCGATCTATAACGCGGTGATGGCCGAGCCGCCGCCTGACGCGTAACGGGGTCGCAGCCGCTTCCGCGTTTCGAAGGCGGCCGCTCGATAGGACGCGATCTCCAACCTTGCTAAACTCCGTTTTTTCCTCACCCACATTTCCCATGACCCGAAAATACTTTGGCACCGACGGCATTCGCGGCCGCGTTGGCGTTGCGCCGATCACTCCGGAATTTGTCATGCGGCTGGGCTACGCGGCTGGCAGGGTACTGACTCGCAGCGAGCATTCCATCTCAACATCGCCGGCGGTTTTGATCGGCAAGGACACGCGCATCTCCGGCTATATGCTCGAATCGGCGCTGCAGGCTGGCCTGTCGGCGGCCGGCGTCGACAGCCATCTAACCGGGCCCATGCCGACCCCGGCCGTCGCCTATCTGACGCGCGCGCTGCGCCTCCAGGCCGGCATCGTGATCAGCGCCTCGCACAATCCCTACGATGACAACGGCATCAAGTTTTTCTCGGCCGCCGGCGAGAAGCTGGATGACGGCATCGAGTGCGCGATTGAAGCCGGCCTGAACGATCTGGTCAGGACCGTCGCCTCCGAGAAGCTCGGCAAGGCCTACCGCATCAAGGATGCGGCGGGGCGCTACATCGAGTTTTGCAAAAGCGCATTCCCCAACGAGCTCGATTTGCGCGGCATGCGCATCGTCGTCGATTGCGCGCACGGCGCGACTTATCACGTCGCCCCGCACGTGTTTCACGAGTTGGGCGCCGAGGTCGTTTCGATAGGCGTGCAGCCGGACGGCCTCAATATCAACGCCGGTTTCGGCGCGACCGAGACCGATGCGCTGAAGCAAGCCGTATTGCGCGAACACGCCGATATCGGTATCGCGCTGGACGGCGACGGCGATCGCGTGATGATGATCGACGCGTCGGGCGCGCTGTTCGACGGCGATCAACTCTTGTTTCTGATGGCGCGCCATCGTCAGCAGGAAGGGCGGCTGAAGGGCGGCGTCGTCGGCACCGCCATGACCAATCTCGGCGTTGAGCAGGCATTCCGGCAACTGAACATTCCATTCGCGCGCGCCAAGGTCGGCGACCGCTATGTGCTCGAAATGCTGAAAGCGCGCGGCTGGCAACTGGGCGGCGAGGGCTCCGGCCACATCATCTGCCTCGACAAACACACGACCGGCGACGGCATCGTGTCGGCCTTGCAGGTGCTGCATCTGCTCAGGATCAAACAGACGACCTTGGCCGAATGTGCAGCCGCGCTCACGCTTTACCCGCAAATCCTTATCAATGTGAAATTCGCGCGGCGTTTCAATGTCGATGCCGATCCGGCAGTCAAAGCCAGGGTCGCGGAAGCCGAGTCGGCAATGGCCGATCGCGGCCGCGTGCTGTTGCGCGCTTCAGGCACCGAGCCCGTGGTACGGGTTATGGTGGAGGCCGAAAAGCGCGATGTCGCCGAGCAATGGGCGCAGGCAATTGCCAGGCAGGTGCGGGATGCCGAGAAGGCGGCGCACCCCAACGTGGCTGGCGATGGCGAACAGGAGCACAATCCAGTCATCACACTGTAACAATACGTTCATAAACTCTCGACAGGCGCCGCCCCGACCCAGCCGCCCCCGACCCAGCCCGCAGAGAGCGATAAATGGCCACGATACTGGTAGTTGAAGACGAATCCGCGATCCTCGAATTGCTCACCCTAAACCTCAAGCACGCCGGCCACAACGTGCTGCCGGCGCGGGACGCCGAAAGCGCGATCGCGATCATCAATAATGTGATTCCGGATCTGGTGCTGCTCGACTGGATGCTGCCGGGCCGCTCCGGCATCGCGCTGGCGAAACAGCTTCGCGAGAATAAGCGCACCAAGCCCCTGCCGATCATTTTTCTGACTGCGCGTTCGGAAGAACACGACAAGGTCGCCGCCCTCGAAACCGGCGTCGACGACTATGTAACGAAACCGTTTTCGCCGCGTGAGTTGGCGGCTCGCATCAAGGCAGTGTTGCGCCGGCGCGCGCCGCATGTCACCGACGATGCCGTGCTGATCGGTGATTTGCGGCTCGATCCCGCGACCCATCGCGTGACCGGCAAGGGTCAGTTGCTCGAACTGGGCCCGGTCGAGTTTCGCCTGCTGCATTATCTGATGACGCATCCCGAACGCGTGCATTCGCGCAAACAGTTGCTCGATGAAGTCTGGGGCGATCATGTTTTCGTCGAAGAGCGCACCGTCGATGTCCACATACGGCGCCTGCGCATGGCTTTGTCGCCAAGCGGGAGTGAGCATCTGATCGAGACCGTGCGCGGCAGTGGCTATCGGCTTTCGCAGATGGCGTAATGAACGGTCACCAAATCTGAATTTGACCCATCCCATGCACAAAGAACATTCGTCGAAACGCTACGATACCCAGCTCGAAGCGCTCCGAACGCGCGTCCTGCAAATGGGCGGATTGGTCGAAGCCCAGATCGTCGATGCGATCGAGGCGCTGCTGTCGGGCAATCTCGATCTCGCGCGCAAAGTCATCGCAACTGACTCGGAAGTCGATGCGCTTGAAGTGTCGATCGACGAAGATTGCGGCCAGCTCATCGTCAAGCGGCAACCGGCGGCGAGCGATCTGCGTCTGGTCCTGACGGTGACGAAGGCGATTACGGATCTCGAGCGTATCGGCGACGAAGCGGAAAAAATCGCGCGCATGGCGCTTTTGATCTATTCGTCCGGCGTATTGTTCCGGATCGGCTTCGCCGATATCAAAATCGCCAGCAATCTGGCGATGGAAATGCTGCGCCGCGCGCTCGACGGTTTTTCGAGGCTGGACGCCGAGCAGGCGGCCGATGTGCTGAATAAAGATGCCGATCTCGACGACCAGTTCCGCTCGATCCTGCGGCAACTGATCACCTACATGATGGAAGACCCGCGGACCATATCGGTATCGATCGAAACCCTGTTTGTCGCCAAGGCGCTCGAGCGTATCGGCGACCATGCGAAAAACGTCGCGGAGCATGTAATTTACCTGGTCCGTGGACAAGATGTGCGGCACACGATCAGCGACGAGAGCTGGCGCGAGGCGAACGCATAGCGGCAGGCGACACTGTCGCGCTCGACCGCGGTTCATGAACCGCGCGCTTTGCCTCACGAAACCGAACGACGGGCAAGCATGACAGGCAGGTCGGTTTCATCACCCGCTTCCCGGTAAACTTCTCGAAGCCATGTACGCCGTTTCAACATGAATCGCATCTGGCAGCGTGGCCTGACGACGCTCATTCTGCTGACGATCTTCTGGGTGGCGGTCTGGGCGTATTTCGGCGCGGTGTGGGCGCTGGCCGCGTGCGCCGGTTGTTTGTTTCTGGTCAGCCTGATCCAGCTCGACCATTTATCCCGCCTGTTCGACTGGCTGGCCGAACCGCGTGTCGACGCCATTCCGCGAGGCTCGGGTGTCTGGCACCAGGTTTTCTCCCGTTTGCGCCGCGTCGAGCGAAAACGCGGGCAGGAGCTGGCGGAGTTGAATTCCAACCTCGAACGTCTGCGCGACGCCAGCGAGGCGATGCCCTACGGCGTCGTCATCCTGGACTTGCAGAATCGCATCGAATGGTTCAATTCAACGGCCGCCGAACACTTCGGGCTCAATAGCCAGCAGGACGTCGGCTACTGCATCGGCAATCTCGTACGGCTGCCTGATTTCATCGTGTTTCTCGATGCCGGTAAACGCGAGCCGCTGGTCTTGCGGTCGGCGCGTGGCGCCGGTCTGAGCCTGTCGGTCAAGCTGGTTGCGGTCGGCGATCGGCAGAAGCTTCTGTTGAGCCGCGATATCAGCCAGTTCGAACTGGTAGACAATATGCGGCGCGATTTTGTAGCCAACGTTTCGCACGAGTTGAAAACGCCGCTGACTGTATTGAGCGGCTTCATCGAAACGTTTGAGGATCTCGATTTCGACGCCGAGCAGATCCGCCAGTATCTCGGCATGATGCGGGAACAGACTTCGAGCATGCTGCGCCTGGTCGAAGATCTGCTGGTGCTGTCGGCTCTGGAGAGCGCGGATAACTCCCTGCGCGAGGAATCCGTCAAGCTGCGCGCATTGCTCGACAGCATTTATCAGGATGCTCTGGTATTGAGCGCCGGACGGCACGCTATCGTGCTGAATGTCGAGTCTGAAGCAAATCTTCTCGGTAATGAGCGCGAATTGCGCAGCGCCTTCGGCAATCTGGTCAGCAATGCCATACGCTACACGCCGGCGGCCGGCAAAATCAGCTTGTCCTGGCGGGTGGCGGACGGCGAAGGGGTTTTCGCGGTCGCGGATACAGGCATCGGCATCGAGCAGCATCATCTGCCGCGGGTAACCGAACGTTTCTACCGCGTCGATCGCAGCCGTTCGCGCGAAACCGGCGGCACAGGGCTGGGGCTGGCGATCGTCAAGCACGTGGTTTCCCGCCATCAGGCGGCTCTTGAAATCACCAGCGAGCCAGGCAAGGGAAGCTGTTTTTCGGTGCGTTTCCCGCGTGCTCGCCTGGTCGAGCTGCAACCGGTTGCCGAGCGACTTAACCCAGGTGTCACAAAACATTAACAGAACAGTAATACGCGTCGGCTACCATTTGCTGACGCCAAGAACCCACCAACAGGAGAGAATTATGTTTCAGCGTAAATCGCTAACCATACTGGCAGCGGCGGCAGCGCTGTCGGCTTTGAGTCTGCCAGCTTTCGCGGCTGATTCCCTTATCAAAATCGATGGTTCAAGCACCGTGTTTCCGGTGACGGAAGCGGTGGCTGAAGATTTTCAGAAAGCCAAAAAAGGCGCGATCAATGTCACGGTCGGCATTTCCGGAACCGGCGGCGGCTTCAAGAAATTCTGCCGCGGCGAAATCGACATTGCCGATGCGTCGCGCCCGATCTCGAAAAAAGAAATGGAAGCCTGTAAAGAGGCCGGCATCCGCTACGTCGAACTCCCGGTCGCTTACGACGCCCTGACCGTGGTCGTGAATCCCAAAAACACCTGGGCCAAATCGATGACCGTCGCCCAGCTCAAGAAAATCTGGGAACCAGACGCTCAGGGCAAGATCACGAACTGGAACCAGATCGATCCTTCATGGCCGAGTGAGCCGCTGACCCTTTTCGGCCCGGGCGCCGATTCCGGGACCTTCGACTATTTCACGGAAGCCATAGTCGGCAAATCGAAGGCCAGCCGCGGCGACTTTACGGCAAGCGAGGATGACAACGTTCTGGTGCAAGGCGTGTCGCGCGACAAGGGCGCGCTCGGCTATTTCGGTTTCGCTTATTTTGTCGAAAACCAGAAAAAGCTGAATGCGGTTGCGATCGATAACGGCAAAGGCAAACCCGTG
>JACDAM010000297.1 GCA_013695435.1 Burkholderiales bacterium
CATCGTGGCATGGCTAACCTGGTCAGGTCGGGAACGAAGCAGCCACGGCTATTAACCATGAGTGCCGCAGATCAGGCTCGCCTCCTTCGATCTATCTTTCAAGTGCGTTTTTACGGCGCCACTTGTCGCTTCATTCCCCTTCTCGCACCGACTTGTTACAATTGCCGCCTTGGCTGCAGGATTCCCCGCTGCGTCCGCTATCTACGGTAAAATCCCAGCATGTCCTATCAAGTACTCGCCCGCAAATACCGCCCCCGTAACTTTGAAACGCTGGTCGGCCAGGAACACGTCGTCCGCGCCCTGTCGCACGCGTTGCAAACCGGTCGCCTGCACCATGCCTATCTGTTTACGGGTACGCGCGGCGTCGGCAAGACCACGCTGTCGCGGATCCTCGCCAAGTCGCTCAACTGCATCGGCCCGGACGGCACCGGCGGCATCACCGCCACGCCCTGCGGCGTGTGCGACGCCTGCACCGCGATCGACGCCGGCCGCTTCGTCGACTATATAGAGATGGACGCGGCGTCGAACCGCGGCGTCGACGAAATGGCCCAGCTGCTCGAGCAGGCGGTGTACTCGCCGTCGAACGCGCGCTTCAAGGTCTACATGATCGACGAGGTGCACATGCTGACCAACCACGCCTTCAACTCGATGCTCAAAACGCTGGAGGAGCCGCCCGAGCACGTCAAGTTCATTCTGGCGACGACCGATCCGCAGAAAATTCCGGTGACAGTGTTGTCGCGCTGCCTGCAGTTCAACCTCAAGCAGATTCCGCCCGCGCAAATCCGCGAACAGATGCAGTTCATACTCGCGCGGGAAGATATCGCAGCCGAAGCGCCGGCGCTGCAACTGATTTCACGCGCGGCCCACGGCAGCATGCGCGATGCCTTGAGCCTACTCGATCAGGCGATCGCGCACGGCGGCGGCCGGGTGAGCGAAGCCGATGTCCGCGCCATGCTGGGCGCGATCGATCGGACGTATCTGTTCGGAATCCTGCAAGCGGTAGCCGCGGGCGATGGTCTGGCGCTGATCGATCATGCCGATCGCATGCAAAGTCGCAGCCTGTCGTTTGACGTCGCTTTGCAGGAGCTCGGCGCGCTGCTGCATCGGATCGCCCTGGCGCAGTCCGTGCCGGCGGCCATTGCCGATGACGATCTGGAGCGCGAGACGATTTTCGCGCTCGCCGCCGCAATAGCCAGCGAGGACGTGCAATTGCTGTATCAGATCGCACTGCAGGGACGCGACGATCTGCCGCTTGCGCCCGACGAGTACGCGGGCTTTACGATGACCTTGCTGCGCATGCTGGCTTTCATGCCGGCTGCTGAGGATCAGGCGCCGGCGCCGCAGCGCACGTCTGCGGAAATGACTGCTGTGCAAACGCCAGCCACAAAACCAGCCGGTGCGCCTGCTTCACCGCCTCCCGTCCGTCAAAGCTCCGAACGAAGCGCCGATAGCGCCGCGCCGCTTGCCGCACCGGAGCCCGCGCCCACCAGGTTCTCAGCGGGAGCGGTGCACGAACCACCCGCCGCGCGCGCCGTAGCGAGCCCGGTTGAGACCGGAGAGCGTAAAAACTTGCAAGCCGGCGACTGGGCGGCGATGATCGCCGGGATGAAATTGAACGGGATGGCGAAAATGCTCGCGCAGAACTGCGAGCTGGTCAGCCACGACGGCGCTAGCATGGAATTTCGCATCGCGCCGGCTAACCGCGGTTACCTCGAGAAGCCCTATCGGGACAAGTTGAAAGCCGCGCTCGAACGCTATTTCGGCAAGACGTTGTGGCTGAATTTTGAGCTCGGAGACAGCGGTCGAATCACGCCTCTGGCAATCGAGAAACAGGAACGGGACGCCGATCAGGCGAGGGCCGAGGCCGCGATCGAAAGCGATCCTTTTGTTCGCGAACTGGTCCAGAATCTGGGCGGCCATGTCGTAAAAGGCAGCATACAACCGTTAAAGAAACGAGGAGACGACGAATGATGAAAGGTGGATTGGGCGGCTTGATGAAGCAGGCGCAGCAGATGCAGGAAAACATGCAAAAAATGCAGGAGCAATTGGCGACCGTCGAGGTCGAAGGCCAAAGCGGCGCCGGCCTTGTGAAGGTGACGATGACCTGCCGCTACGACGTCAAACGGGTCAGCATCGACAACAGCCTGTTGACCGACGACAAGGACATGCTCGAGGATCTGGTCGCGGCAGCAGTCAACGACGCGGTGCGCAAGGTCGAAGCCACGACGCAGGAAAAAATGAGCGGATTCACCGCCGGCATGGGCCTGCCGCCAGGAATGAAGCTGCCGTTTTGACCGCACAATCGACGCTGGCCGGCGCGATCCACACTTCGAAATACCGGTTCGACTATCCCATGCCTTGCAAACAGGCGAGGGAGCGCAGCGGAAGGGGTGGACAATCGCGCTAGTGAATACCCCTTCGAGTCTCGAAGAACTGATCGAATCCTTGCGTTGCCTGCCCGGTGTCGGTCCGAAATCGGCGCAGCGCATGGCTTATCATCTGCTGCAGCGCGACCAGCGCGGTGCGACCCGGCTTGCAGCCGCGCTGAGCCGCTCTGTCGAGCTAATCCAGCATTGTCAGAAGTGCAACAGTTTTACCGAGCATGATGTGTGCGGGTTGTGTCGCTCCGCGAAGCGCGACGCGAGCATGTTATGCGTGGTGGAAACGCCGGCCGACTTGCTGATGATGGAGCAGGCGCAGTGCTATCACGGCCTATATTTCGTATTGATGGGACGCCTTTCGCCGCTCGACGGCATCGGCCCGAAAGACATCCATCTCGATCGGCTGCTGCAGCGCGCGACCGATGGCGTGGTGACGGAGACGATACTGGCGACCAATTTTACGGTCGAGGGGGAGGCGACCAGCCATTATATTGCCGACCTTTTGCGCGCGCGCAGCATCAAAACGACGCGAATCGCGCGCGGATTGCCAGTCGGCGGCGAACTCGAACACGTCGATAGCGGCACACTGGCGCAGGCTGTCATCGAACGCCATACCGTATAGATTCGCGTCTCGCGAGCCGAACCCGATTAGGTTTTCCGCCATGGCGATGACGAAAACGGTTGCCGAATCCCGGAGCCCGCCTACCCAGAAGCTGCACAAGCTGCTTGCGCAGGCTGGTCTCGGATCACGGCGCGAGATGGAGACGCTGATTGCGGCGGGCCGCGTGTCGGTGAACGGAAAACCGGCCGGCGTCGGCGAACGTGTCAGCGGTGAGGACACCGTCCGCGTCGACAAGCGCATCGTCCGGTTCAAATCGGCGCACCGGCTGCCGCGCGTGCTGCTGTATCACAAGCCCGAAAACGAAATCGTCAGCCGCGACGATCCGGAAGGGCGTGCGAGCGTCTTCGACAATCTGCCGCCGATCCGCGGCGCGAAGTGGATCGCGATTGGCCGGCTCGATTACAACAGTTGCGGTTTGCTGATGTTTACGACCAGCGGCGAACTGGCCAACCTGTTCATGCATCCTCGCTTCGAGGTCGAGCGCGAGTATGCGGTTCGCATACTCGGCGAACTGACGCCCGAGCATTTTCGGCAACTGCTCGGCGGCGTGCAGCTCGAAGACGGCGAAGCGAAATTCGCATCGCTGTTCGAGCAGGGCGGCGAGGCGACGAATCGCTGGTATCACGTCGTATTGCAGGAAGGGCGCAAGCGCCTCGTGCGGCGCATGTTCGAAGCGCTCGGCTTTACCGTCAGCCGATTGATGCGGGTGCGCTTCGGGCCGGTGGTGCTGCCGCCGCGTTTGAAACGCTGTGCCTTGCGGGAGCTCGAAACGCAAGAGGTTCAGGAGCTGCTGGTGTGGGCCGGCATGCGTACGACGAATTCGGGAACCAAGTCGAAGGCAGAAGCGCGAACGGAAGCGCGGCCCACCGGGGCCTCGCCGATATTCGCGCCGTCCGGTCGGGAGCAACGGCTGATTGCAAAGCCGACACGCGGCCGTCCGCAAGCAGGGCGGCGTTCGCGTTGAAAGCAGGCTCTGATCAAGTTCTCCATTCATGGTTTCTCTCGCTTTTTTACGGGGAGGAAGATCGAGGGGGTTAGATGATGCCAGGCGCGATGCAGCGTCCCCACCCCAGCCCTCCCCAGCAAGTGGGGAGGAAGCAACCCGAATTCACTTTGTCGCCGGCGCCACTGCCGCTGGATCGCACCTTGAACCATGGGCTCGATGGCTCAAGCGGCTTATGATGGCGTTTTGAAATGGAGAGAGACGCAATGTCGCACGCGCCGCCACACTCTGAAGTAATGCAGCCATCAGCCTGGATATTGCGCTGGGCGCATCTGATCCCGAGCGGCGGCCGCGTGCTCGATCTCGCCACGGGCAGCGGACGAAACGCCCGCCATTTAGCCGGCTTGGGCTACGACGTCGAAGCGGTTGATCGCGATGCCGAAACGCTGGCGCTGCTGCGCGGTATCAGCAACATCAACGCGCGCGTTGCCGATCTTGAACAGGGCGACTGGCCTTATGCGAGCGAGGAATTCGGCGGCATCGTCGTGACCAATTATCTGTATCGCCCGCTGTTTCCGGCGCTGCTTGCCGCTCTCGCGCACAGCGGCATGCTGATTTACGAAACATTTTCGCTCGGCAATGAGAATTTCGGCAAGCCGAGCAATCCGGATTTTTTGCTGCGAACCGGCGAGCTGCTCGAAGTCGTGCGCGGCAAATTGCGCGTTATCGCGTACGAGGATGTGTTTGAAGGCGGCCCCCGGCCGGCCATGATGCAGCGGATATGCGCGGTGCGGCCGGCTGCCGATCCGGTCGATGAGCGGCGTTGACGATTCCGCCATTGGTTGCGTCTGGCATTAATAGTAGACTGAGCCCTTTTTTACGAGCCGCGAATGATTACAGGCAGTCTGGTTGCGATAGTGACCCCGATGCACGAGGGCGGTGCGCTCGATCTCGAACGATTGCGCGGCCTGGTCGATTTTCACGTTGCGCAACAGACCGATGGCATCGTCGTGGTGGGGACGACTGGCGAATCTCCCACCGTGGATTTCGACGAGCATTGTCTGCTCATCAAGGAAGTGGTCGGCCATGCCGCCGGCCGCATCCCGGTCATCGCGGGAACCGGCGCGAATTCGACGTCGGAAGCGATACAGTTGTCGCGCTTTGCCAAAGACGCCGGCGTCGATGCGACGCTGTCGGTCGTGCCGTATTACAACAAGCCGACGCAAGAAGGGCTTTACCGTCACTTCAAGGCAATCGCCGAAGCGGTCGACGTGCCGATGATTCTGTACAACGTGCCGTCTCGCACGATTTGCGATATGCAGAACGAGACCGCGCTGCGCTTGTCTCAGGTTCCGAACATCGTCGGCATCAAGGATGCGACCGGCGATATCGGCCGCGGCGCCGATTTGCTGAGCAAGGCGCCGAAAAATTTCGCGGTTTATGGCGGCGACGACGCCAGCGTCATGAGTTTGATGTTGATGGGAGGCCACGGCGTGATCTCGGTGACCGCCAACGTCGCGCCCCGCTTGATGCACGACATGTGCGTGGCGGCACGCGCGAGGCATGTTGAAAAAGCATGCGCGATCAATAACAAGCTTTTGGGTTTGCACCAGTTTTTGTTTGTCGAGGCGAATCCGATACCCGTAAAATGGGCATTACGACAGATGGGACTGATAGCGGCTGGAATCCGCTTGCCATTGACTCCGTTATCGGCGCCGCATCACGAAATCGTCAGAGAGGCAATGCGCCAAGCCGGGGTTGCGATAACGGAAGCTTCAGTCAGCGCCTCTAATGCAAATCAATTTGAAGGCGAAACCAAGGTACGATAAGAGCACGAAGATGCTCGACGTCATCGAGGAAACCTTGACGAGGAGAATATGAATATCCCTGCACGAAGCGCACTGCCGCTAGTCGTTGTGCTGTTGTCCGCATGCAGCTCGATCCCTTTCCTCGACAACAAAATCGATTACAAATCGGCCGGCAAGCTGCCGCCGCTCGAAGTCCCGCCGGATCTGACCGCGCCCAAGGGCGACGATCGCTTTTCGGTGCCCGACGTCAATCCGCAGGGTACGGCTACTTTCTCGGATTACAGCAAGGAGCGCGCGGCCAAACCCGAAGCCGGTTCGACCGATCTGCTGCCGGTGCGCGACAAGGTGCGCATCGAGCGCGCCGGAACGCAGCGCTGGATCGTTGTCCCGGGCACGCCGGAAGCGTTATGGCCGATCGTCAAGGACTTCTGGAAGGAGCTCGGTTTCGAAGTCAAAACAGAGACGCCGGAGGCCGGCATCATGGAAACCGACTGGGCGGAAAATCGCGCCAACATCCCCGAAACCGGTATCCGCAACTGGATCGGCAAAGTCATAGACAATCTCCATTCGACCTCCGAGCGCGATAAATTTCGCACGCGCATGGAGCGCGGCGCGGAGCCGGGGACGACCGAAATCTATATCAGCCATCGCGGCATGACCGAGGTTTACACGACCACCGTACAGGAGTCGACCGCCTGGCAGCCGCGACCTGCCGACACCGAACTTGAAGCGGAAATGCTGCGTCGCTTGATGGTGCGCTTCGGCGTTGAGGACGAACGCGCAAAAACCCAGGTGGCTGCCATTCAGCAGGAAGACCGCGCGACTTTGTCCAAGGGGCAGGACGGCGTTTCCGGCCTGTCGGTCGCCGATGATTTCGATCGCGCGTGGCGCCGTGTCGGCCTGGCGCTCGACCGCGTTGGCTTCACAGTCGAAGACCGCGATCGTTCGAACGGGCTGTACTTTGTTCGCTACGTCGACCCACAGGAAGACAACCGCACCGCAAAGCCGACAGGCATGCTGTCGAAACTGATGTTCTGGCGCGACGACGACAAGCCGAACAAGAACAACGCCGAACAGTACCGCATCCAGGTTGTCGATGGCGAAGCCGACTCCGGCAGCCGCGTTCAGATACTGACGAAAGACGGCAGCGCGGATCGCTCGAAAACCGCGAACAAAATTCTGAGCCTACTTTACGAACAATTGAAGTAGTGCGGAGCGAACCGGCGCGGGCAGGGAGCTTGCCGCTCACACGAGAGGTGGCGACGCAAGCCCTCATTTCCTATTGCGCCGCTTCCGGCCTCGTCTGCTGCATGTCACTTGTTGGCCCGCGCTGATGCGCTTCGCTTCGCTGGGGAGCGGCAGTCAAGGCAACGCGCTTGTCGTCCAGGCTGGCCGCACCTGTGTTTTGCTCGATTGCGGATTTCGCGTCAAGGAAACATTCGCCAGACTGGCTGCGCTTGGTCTGGCGCCAGACGATCTCGCAGCCATTGTGATCAGCCACGAGCACGACGATCATATCGCCGGCGCTATTCCGTTTGCGCGTAAATACAATCTGCCGCTCTGGCTCACCTATGGCACGATGCGTGCGCTGAACGGCTTCTGCACGAGCCCGCCCCGCCTGTCCGTGATTGAAGGCCACCGCTGTTTCAGTATCGGCGATATTTCTATCGAGCCTTATCCGGTTCCGCATGACGCGCGCGAACCGGCGCAGTTCGTGTTCTCCGATGGCGCGAGAAAGCTTGGTGTCCTGACCGATAGCGGCTGCGCAACACGCCACATCGAAGCTGTTTTACGAAGTTGCGACGCGCTGGTGCTGGAATGCAATCACGATGGCGAGATGCTGCGCAATGGAATCTACCCGCCGCGGCTGAAGGCGAGAATATCCGGTCGCCTCGGTCATCTCGACAACGCCGATGCGGCGAGCCTGTTGAGCGCGCTCGATTGCACGCGTTTACAGCACGTCGTGGCGGCACATGTCAGCCAGCAGAACAACACGCCGCAACTCGCTCGCGCCGCCCTCGGCGCCGTCTTGAATTGCGCCGATGAGTGGGTTACGGTCGCGGATCAGGTTTCAGGTTTTTCCTGGCTCCAAATTACCTAAGGAGCCTCTGATTAACCTATCCACCGCCGCTTTGCGACGAGAAGGCGGCAGATGCAAGGCGCGGGACGAAGGGCAGTGGTTGCTCCCACGACCGAGTCCCGCAACGCCGCAGATGGCGGCCTTCTCGTCGCAACCCGCATGGGCCGGCACTTATCCGGGCGCCTCGCTTTGTCGCGGGTCGCTTGTGTGGAATGACCACACAGCGCTCCCCGCTTCGCGCGATGCATCCCGGAGAGCGCCGGCGCGGGGGTGGATAAATTAAGTAGAGGTTCCTAAACCTGTCGCCGGCCGGTTGCGCTGCGACGCATCTCCGCACAACACTTCTCCGCAAAACCGAAAAGCCAGCGCTTGCCGGCTTTTCGGTTTGCTTGCGACTGCTACCGCGCCTACTTTGGCGCGTCTTCCTTTTTCATCTCGCCAGCCGGAGGCGTGCTGCCAGCGGGTATGTCCATGGCGCCGCCGGCGGGAGGCGTCATCGGGGCGGTGCCAGGAGCCGGGGCGGCCGGCGTAGGCGTCGCTGCCGGCGCATTGACGGTAGCGGTTTCGTCTTTCTTCGAACACGCGGTTATAGTGATTGCGAGGATGGCGATAGCGATAAGAGAGCGATTCATTTTATTTCCTTATGGGGATTGATAGGGGCAAAACGAACTACGCACGAACTACGGCAGGACTACAAACTAAATGCTGTTAGCAGAATAAACGGCAAAAAGCGGCTATCGCGGTTCAGCAATTGAACGGGATGGAACGACGCTGCACCACCGAGCAGGCCGCTTCACCTCAATGCGCAAGCGCGATACCAGAGTTTTCCAGATTTAACGTATTTTGTCACTTCTTGTCAGAGACCGAGCGTCGAGGCTGTAGCGGCAGGAATGGATGCTTGCCAGATGTCCTCAAAGCGCTGCACCAGGATGCGCGCATCGGCGATATGATCGAACGCAAGTTCGCCGCGCAAGCTGTCGTAGTGAAAACGGTGCGCGAAATGGTTCTCGTCGGCCACTGCGAACGGGTCGTACAGATGTTTTGCCTCACTGCTTGTTTCATGAATGAATACGCGGTCGTTGAATTCCCGCAGCAGCATCATCAGTCTGGGACAGCGGCTTGTTACCGGCTGCGCATCGTGCAAAACCAGATACAGTTGATTTGCAGAGTTTGCACGCAAAAACGCCCGCAATAGTTCATAGCGCTTGACGCTGTTGTAGCCCACGCTCGGGCTTCGATCGAAAATGCGCACAGCGCGCCGGGCGGCTGAAATCACGGCGTCGATAGCGTTTTCGTACGCCGAAAGGGTGTCGATCCGCTGTCGGCCGCCGAACGCAGGATTATTCGTCGTTTGATTCATCCGTCATATCCTCCCCGCGTGAATATAGCCTGCCCGGTACCATTGGTAAAGCAGTGCCTCGCCATCCCTCTCAAGAATCAGGGGAGGCGCAAGCTCGCGGCGATCGGCGAGTTGCCTGAGCGCCGCAAAGCCAAAACCCGGCTTGCCGCGTTCGCCGTTGATGTACAGGGCATCGGCATCGAACAGCATGCGGGTTTTCAGATCGAGATGGATGCCGTGCTGGCGAATCGCCGCCGCCCAGCGTTTTGATGGCATCGGCCGCAGCGGCGCTTCGAAAAAGACATCGTTGCCGGGTTCGGTCAGAAACTGGCCGATAAATGCGAGGATGTCGTCGCTGCCCCACGAAATCGTTTCCAGCATCGCGCTGATCCTGCGCTGCATGTCGCGGCTGATGAGGGCTGGATGCCGCTGCGGCTTCAGGTCGGCATCCTGATACATGCCCGCGAACTCGAGCCGGTCGCGCAGAAAATCCAGGAAACCAACGCCGATTTCGGCGGCGCTCGGCGCATAAAAGCCGATCGAATACGTGATGCATTCATCGACGGCAATGCCGTCGTGGGCGTAATGCGGCGGCAGATACAGCATATCGCCGCAGTCGAGCAGCGATTCTTGCTCGCTGCGAAAGTTTTTTAGAATCTTGAGCGGCAGCTCGTTTCGCAACGACAGATCCTGCTGCGCGCTGATGCGCCAGCGCCGCATTCCGGGCCCTTGCAGCAAAAACACGTCGTAGGAATCGAAATGCGGCCCGACGCCGCCGCCATCGCTGGCGTAGCTTGCCATCACGTCGTCGAGTCGCGCGGTCGGCAGAAAGCCGAATTCGAGGCGCAAGCTGCTGGCTTGCGGCAGAACGCGGTCCAGGCCATTGATGAGCAGTGTCCAGCCGCCCGGCGGAAGCCTCCGGAAATCGCGTTTGTCGAATGGCCCGCGCCGCAACTGCCAGCGCCCGCGCTCGCGTAGCACAAGGCGCGATTCGAGGTCATCGCGCGCGGAAAGCTCCATCAATACATGGCGGTCGATGCCCTTCAGCCTTTCGGCTAAATCGGGTATGGCGTGGCGCACGAGCAGAGGTTTTTTTTGCCAATGCTCGCGCAGAAATTTCCGCGTCGAAAGTTTTCCGAGTAGCGTATCCTTCATCGATGGAATTTACGTTCGATGGTTAAAATGATGCGGCAACAAAAGCCTCGCGCCGGATTAAAATCGGTTAGAATTTCCGCGAAACTTGGCGAAACTTCTTTTGCGTTGCAAGTCGAAAAATCAGATCCCCGTTTTCATCGCAGGCATTAGGCTTTTCATGTCTCTCATAGGCGTTTCGCTGGTTCCTGGTATGTCTCGTTGCGAGGTTTAGGCGGAGTATTTATGCTGCAAGCAGGACAGCGTGCGCCCGAGGTCGATTTGCCGAACGCCGATATGCAAATGGTCAGCCTGGCGAGCTTCAAAGGTAAACGTAACGTCGTGCTGTATTTCTATCCGAAAGACGATACGCCCGGTTGTACGATCCAGGCTATCGATTTCAGCGATCACGAAAGCGACTTTGCCGATTTCGATACGGTCGTGCTCGGCGTTTCCATGGACGATTGCTTGAGCCACGGCTCTTTCTCCGACAAGCATGGTTTGAGCGTGCAATTGCTCGCTGACGCGGACGGCGAAATCTGCAGGCAGTTTGACGTATTGCATACCAAGGAAGCCGAGGGCAGGAAAAAAGTCTGCATCATGCGATCGACCTTCATCATCGATAAACACGGCGTGCTGCGCCATGCGCTGTACGGCGTCAGCGCCCGCGGGCACGCGGCTGAGATGCTGAGGCTGGTCAAAAAATTGAATAGTCATGGAAATTAAAAAAGATACGGTTGTTTCGCTGGCGTACGAGATCTCGAACCTGGAAGGCGAAGTCGTCGAAAAAACCGAAAAGCCGATCAGCTATCTGCATGGCGGCTACGACGGGATTTTTCCGTTGGTCGAGGAAGCGCTGCACGGCCAGAAGTCCGGCTACGCGTGTCAGCTCAAGCTCGAGCCGGATGACGCATTCGGCGAGTACGACAGCGATCTCGTGCGGGTCGAGCCGCGCGCTCTTTTCCCGGATGATATCCAGATCGGCATGCAGTTTGAAGGCGGTGCGGAAGACTCGGACGACATGAGCCTGTATACGATCACCGATATTGCTGATGGCAAGGTCGTCGTCGATGGCAATCATCCGTTCGCCGGGCAGGTGCTCGTGTTTTCGTGCACGGTAGAAGACGTACGCCCTGCGACGCGTGAAGAACTGGCGCATGGCCACGTGCATGGCGGAGACGGACATGACCATTGAAGCGGGAGCCAGGAAGGAAGCAGGAGCCAGGAAGCAGGGGGGGCCGGATTCAGAGTACAGGATCGGAACCCTGACCTCTGAATGGCCGCTAGTCGATATGCGGCTCGATAATCCGCAGTAACTGGGCAAAAATCTTCGGAGTGCCGGCGATCAGATTGCCGCTCGCCATATAGCCCTCATCGCCTCTCAAGTCGCCGACCAACCCTCCAGCCTCGGTAATCAGCAATGCGCCGGCGGCCATGTCCCACGGCGCCAGGTCGAATTCCCAGAATCCGTCGAGACGGCCCGCGGCGACATAAGCCAGATCCAGCGCAGCCGAACCAGGACGCCGCATCCCCGCTGTTTTACCAAGCAGTTCGCGAAAGATGGCAAGGTAGCGATCGACCCGCGTAAGCTCCCGAAACGGAAAACCCGTGCCGATCAGGCTTTCCTGCAGCCTGATGCGTTTGCTGACGCGAAGACGCTGGTCGTTGAGATAAGCGCCGGCGCCGCGGCTGGCCGTAAACAGATCGTTGCGGCCCGGATCGAACACGACCGCGTGCGTGAGCACACCCTGGTGAGCGAGTGCGATCGACACCGCATATTGCGGAAAGCCGTGCAGGAAATTGGTTGTGCCGTCGAGGGGATCGATGATCCACTGGTATTCCGAGTCGCCGGCCGCGCCGCTCTCTTCTGCTAGAATCGAATGCTTCGGGTAAGCCCGCAGCAGCATGTCGATGATGGCGCTTTCCGCTTCACGATCGACCTCCGAAACGAAATCGTTTGCCGCTTTGTGTTCGACAGTCAGGATGTCGAGATTGCGCGACGCACGGTTGATGATGCCGCCGGCGCGGCGCGCGGCTTTGACAGCCGTATTGAGCATGGGATGCATTGCAGGATCTGTCGTGCTGATGCCGGGGGGGCGTTGATACAGGTGAAAAAACGCGGATCGCCATTCTAATATGAATGGCGCCGATCTGCTCGACCGCGTCCGTGTGGTGTTATCGCATACCACGCATCCTGGCAACATCGGCGCGACCGCGCGCGCCATGAAAACCATGGGCGTGAGCCGGCTCTATCTGATCAATCCGAAAATTTTTCCGGCCGAGGAAGCCAATGCGCGCGCCGCTGGCGCTGAAGACCTGCTGTGCGCCGCGACGGTATGCGCCAGCCTCGATCAAGCGCTGGCCGGGACCGTCGTCGCGGTGGCCTGCAGCGGCCGCCATCGCGATCTGAGCCATCCGCAACTGACGCCGCCCGAAGCTGCTGCAACACTGATCGATTACGCGCATGATGGCGAGGTCGCTCTCGTATTCGGCACCGAGATATCGGGCCTGACGACAGCGGAGGTGATGAAATGCCGATGGTTGTCGCGGATTCCGGCCAACCCGGCGTACTCATCGCTAAATCTCGCCGCCGCCGTGCAGGTGATGGCGTATGAGATGCGGAACGCGGCTTTCGCGAAAGCAGAATCAGGACGGGCGTCACCGGCCGCACTGTCTGCCGGGTTGCGCAGCGGCGAGCCGGCGAGCTTCGACGAAATCGAAATGTTTTATCGACAGCTGGAACAAAAAATGATCGTGATCGGCTTTCTAGACCCCGCCAACCCGAAGCGGCTGATGCAGCGCATGCGCCGGCTGTTTGCGCGCAGCGGTCTGGAGAAGGAAGAAGTCAACATCCTGCGCGGCATATTGAGCGCGATCAAGTAGTCAACTACCATGTTGCTCCGAATTTTTTACTCAAGCGGATAGCGCAACCAATGCTTGAAAGAATCAAGGAGGAAATCGCCGTCGTGTTCGACCGCGACCCCGCAGCGCGCTCGACGCTCGAAGTCATCACGTGCTATCCGGGCTTTCACGCGCTGCTCGTGCACCGCGTATCGAGCCGCCTTTGGCTCTGGAATTTCAAGTTGCTTGCGCGCTTCGTCTCGCATATCGGCCGCGCCCTGACAGGCATCGAAATCCATCCGGGGGCGCGTATCGGCCGGCGTTTTTTCATCGACCACGGTATGGGCGTGGTCATAGGCGAGACTGCAGAGATCGGCGACGACTGCACGCTTTATCACGGCGTAACGCTTGGCGGCACATCGTGGAACAGTGGCAAGCGCCATCCAACGCTCGGCCGCGGCGTCGTCATCGGCGCCGGCGCCAAGGTGCTGGGTCCGATTTTGATTGGCGAAGGCGCCCGTATCGGGTCGAACGCGGTGGTGGTAAAACCGGTTCCGGCGCGCGCGACAGCAGTCGGCATACCGGCGCGTATCATCGATGACGAGCAGGATGCGATGCGCGCCAAATCCGCCGAGAATATGGGATTCTCGGCCTATGCGATCAGCAAGGACGTGAACGATCCGCTGGCCAAGGCGATTCACGGCCTGCTCGATCACAGCGTCAGCACCGACGCCCGCCTCGAACGCATTCTGGCGCAGCTCGAACGTTTAGGCGTGACTGTGGAAGACGATCGCGCCGTAGCCGACAAATTCGATCCGAACTATCTGAACAAGATTGTGGACTGAGACAACTCTGAATCGAATGCCATGATCTATCTCGACTACAACGCGACGACGCCGCTGGATCCGAAAGTATTCGAGGCGATGACGCCGTATCTGCGCGAGCAGTATGGCAACGCTTCGAGCCGGCATGGCCTCGGCACGGCCGCTCGCGCGGCGGTGAATCGGGCGCGCGAGCAAGTGGCGGCGGCGGTCAACGCGCAGCCGGCGCAGGTTGTGTTCACGAGCGGCGGCACCGAGGCGAACAATCTGTTCATCAAGGGCGCGGCAGGCTATCTTAAGCCGTCGCAGATCGTGATCAGCCCGGTCGAGCATCCAAGCGTTGCGCGCCCTGCGCACGAGTTGGCGCGCGCCGGCTGGAAGCCGCGCGTGCTCAAGGTCGATGACGCTGGAAAAATAGATGAAGCCGACGTTACGCGCGCGCTGCAGGAGCCGACCGGGCTGATGTCGGCCATGCTCGTAAATAATGAAACCGGTGGGGTGCAAGACGTCGCTGCGATTGCCGAGCAGGCGCGCGCCCAGCGGGCCTGGATACATACCGACGCAGTGCAGGCCTTCGGCAAAATGGCGGTCGATTTCGGCGACCTAAACGTGCATGCGATGACGATATCGTCGCACAAGATTTACGGGCCGAAAGGCGCGGCCGCGCTGGTCCTCGACAAGCGCATCGAACTGCAGGCGATCATCGTTGGCGGCGGGCACGAACGCGGATTGCGTTCGGGAACCGAAAATGTGCCCGCGATCGTCGGCTTCGGCGCGGCCTGCGAATTGGCGGTCGATCGCCTCACCCCTCTTGGGGTCAGGCTGGTCGCATTGCGCGAACGCCTCGAACGCCGCTTGCGCGGGCTGGAAGCGATGATTTTTGGCGCGGGCGCGGAACGCATTCCGAACACCAGTTATTTCGCGTTTCCGGGCATCGACGGTGAAACACTGGTCGTGGAACTCGATCGAGCGGGCTTCGCGGTCGCCAGCGGCTCTGCCTGTTCGAGCACCAGCACCGAGCCGAGCCCGACGCTGCTCGCGATGGGCGTAGACCCCGCGCTGGCGCGCTGCGCGGTGCGCGTCAGTCTGGGCCGCGGCAACAACGCCAATCAGGTCGACCATTTTCTGAAAGCCCTGGAGGCGATCGTCAGGCAGATGAAACGCATGTCGTCGCTCGCGGTCTGATGCGGCAGGAAACACGATTCCACGCAAGCACGAACCCATTTATGAATTATCAACGATAGAGGTTGCAGCAATGATTACACTCACCGAAAACGCGGCACGGCACGTGCGAAACCAGCTATCGAAGCGTGGCAAGGGCGTCGGTCTGCGTCTGGCCGTGCGCACAGTCGGTTGTTCAGGGCTGGCGTATCAGGTCGATTTTGCCGACGTACCGGGGGTTGGCGACGTGCGGTTCGAAAACCACGGCGTTACTGTATTCGTCGATCCGAAAAGCTTCGACGTTCTCGATGGCATGGAACTCGATTACGCGCGCGAGGGCTTGAAGGAAGGTTTCAAGTTCAACAATCCGAACGTCAAAGCCGCGTGCGGATGCGGCGAAAGTTTCAGCGTTTAGGTTCAGTCAAACAAGTTCAGCACGCCGTCCAGCCCGGACTGGTTCAACGCATAGGTCGCGCGCTCGCGAACGACGGGTTTCGCGTGATAAGCGATGCTGATCCCCGCTTCGCCGAGCATCGGTATGTCGTTCGCGCCGTCACCGATCGCCATGATTCGATCGCGCGTCAGTCCGAGATCGTTTCGTGCGCGTATCAACGCGGCAGCTTTACCGTTCGCGCCCAGAATCTGACCGAGTAATTTCCCGGTCAGTTTGCCATTGCGGATTTCAAGCTGATTCGACGCGGTGAAATCGATGCCCAGCCGCATCTTCAGGCGTTCCGTAAAGAATGTGAAGCCGCCCGACACGAGCAGCGTCTTGATCCCGGCGCGCCGCATTGCCGCAAGCATCTGTTCCGCGCCCGGGCTCAAGCTCAGCCGCTCGTCATAGACGCGCTGTAATGCGCCTTCTTCCAAACCCCGCAGCAAGGCAACGCGCCGAGCCAGGCTTTCGGCGAAATCGACTTCGCCACGCATCGCCGCTGCGGTAATCGCGGCAACCTGCGGCTTCAGGCCATTTAAATCCGCAATCTCGTCTATGCACTCGATCGTGATCAGCGTCGAATCCATATCCATCGCCAGCAAGCCGATGTCAGCCAGGCGCGGATTTCCGCTAACGAACGAGAAGTCGAGTTGCGCACGTGCGCAATAATCGGCGACGCCCGTTTCGCGCACTGCCCCGCGCAATCTGAAAGCTGAACCGGAAAGCCGTTCTATACTCGACGCGCCGCTAAGTTTCGCGACCGCTTTCGCATCAGCGAAAGTAATCGCAGGCGCTTGTATGACGAGGTCCATCGGCATGCTGAAAATGAAACACCCCTCGACGAGGGGTGTTTCGCGTGGCGTTGTTTAATTGGACAAGCAGGTTTTCATGAAAGCCTTGCGCTCTTCGCCAGCAAGTTTTTTCTTCGCGGCATCGGCGTTGCAAGTTTTCATTTTGCTCTGCTGCGCCGTCATCTTGTTGTCGTCCGCAGCCTCGGCTTTGGCCGACAAACATTCCTTCATGAAAGCCTTGCGCTCATCGCCGGCCAAGTTTTTTTCCTTGGCGTCGGCGTTGCAAGTCTTCATCTTGCTCTGCTGATCAGTCGTCTTTGCATCGGCTTTGGCGTCGCTTTTGGCGGCCAGACAGGTTTTCATGAAAGCCTTGCGCTCATCGCCTTTCATATCTGCCGCCTGCTCGTTGCAGGCCTTCATTTTCGTTTGTTGCGGCGTTTGAGCGTAGGCGCACGGCAGCGCAAAAATGGACAGCGCCAGAAAAAGCGCGGATTTGGTCATCTCTTTCTCCTCTGGAGGGCGGGTGGAATGTCAGTTTAGCAGAGCAGTCGCCGGATACGCGACAGTCATTCGGTGGCCGCGGTGCTTTTCGGTGAAAGTGCGCGCAGCAAATCGCGGATGGCGGCGATGCGTTCGTTGACTTCGGGCAGCGACGCTTGCATCCTCAACCGGTCGGGCCCGCCGAAACTAAGATCTCGTCTGCGCTGCACGAGTTCGAGGACCCGCGCCGGATCGATCGGCGGGTTCGGAATGAATTGCAACCGCATGGAGTCCGACGCCGCATCGATGCGTGCGATGCCGAGCGGTTTGGCGAGAATGCGCAGTTTGTGGGTTTCGAGCAGGCATTTGGCTGGTTCGGGTAAAAGGCCGAAGCGGTCGATCAGTTCTTCGTGCACTGTTTCAAGTTGCGCCAGCGTTGCGCAATTGGCGAGTCGCTTGTACAGCACCAGGCGCTCGTGCACATCGTTGCAATAATCGGGCGGCAGCAACACCGGCGCATGCAGATTGATCTCGGTGGTGACCCCAAGCGGCGCCGACAGGTCGGGCTCGAGGCCAAGTTTCAGCGATTTGACCGCGCTGTTCAACATTTCGGCGTACAGATTGAAGCCGATTTCATGCATCTCGCCGCTTTGCGATTCGCCGAGGACCTCGCCGGCCCCGCGGATTTCAAGGTCGTGCATTGCGAGATAAAAGCCGGCGCCGAGCTCTTCCATCGCCTGAATCGCCTCGAGTCGTTTGCGCGCTTGCGCGGTGATCTGCTGTTCATCGGGCGTCAGCAAATATGCGTAGGCCTGGTGATGCGAACGGCCAACGCGGCCGCGCAACTGGTGCAATTGCGCGAGCCCGAATTTGTCGGCGCGGTGCATGATAATCGTGTTCGCGGTCGGAATATCGATACCGGTTTCGATGATGGTGGTGCACAACAGTACGTTGAAACGCTGCTGATAAAAATCGCGCATAACGAGCTCGAGTTCGCGCTCACGCATCTGGCCGTGCGCGACGCGAATGCGCGCTTCCGGCAGCAGTCTGGTCAAGCGCGCTTCAACGTTGTTGATGGTGTCGATCTCGTTGTGCAAATAATAAATCTGACCGCCACGCTTCAACTCGCGCAGGGCCGCTTCGCGCACCAAGCCATCGCTGTAGTTGGCGACGAACGTTTTGATCGCAAGCCGGCGCTGCGGCGCAGTCGCTATAACCGAAAAATCGCGCAGACCCTCGAGCGCCATGGCGAGTGTGCGCGGAATCGGCGTCGCCGTCAGGGTCAATACGTCGACCTCAGCGCGCAACGCTTTCAACTGTTCTTTCTGGCGCACGCCGAAGCGGTGTTCCTCATCGATGATGACTAGGCCGAGGCGTGCGAACTTGACGTTTTTCTGGATCAGCTTGTGCGTGCCGATCGCAATATCGATCTTTCCGTCAGCCAGACCCATAAGCGCTGCCGTTTGTTCCTTCACCGAGCGAAAGCGGGATAACTCGACAATCCGGACCGGCCATTCGCTGAAGCGGTCGGAAAAATTCTGGAAATGCTGTTCGGCAAGCAGCGTCGTCGGCACCAGCACCGCGACCTGTTTGCCATCCATCATCGCGATGAACGCCGCGCGCAAAGCGACCTCGGTCTTGCCGAAGCCGACATCGCCGCAGATCAACCGATCCATCGGTTTGCCGGCGCGCAGGTCGTCGATCACGGCCTGGATTGCAGCTGCCTGATCGGGCGTTTCCTCGAACGGGAAGGCTTCGGTAAACGCATCGTAATTGTGCTGATTGACGGTGAATGCATGACCTACGCGCGCAGCGCGCTGCGCATACAGGTTCAACAGCTCGGCGGCGGTGTCGCGGATTTGTGCCGCGGCGCGGCGTTTCGCCTTGTCCCAGTGTCCGCTGCCGAGCCGATGCAGGGGCGCAGCCTCAGCCGGACCGCCGCTGTATCGGCTGATCAAATGGAGTTGCGCAACCGGCACGTAGAGCTTGTCGTTGCTTTCGTACTGCAGCGACAGGAACTCGGTCTCGCCTTCGCCGAGATTCATATTGGTCAAGCCGAGATAGCGGCCGATGCCGTGCTGTTCGTGTACGACCGGATCGCCGATTTTGACCTCGAACAAATCGCGCAACACGTTTTCGGTCGACACCCGGCGGACGCCGTCGCGAGCGCTTCGGGTGCGCGCCTGCCTTGCGTAAAGCTCGGTTTCGGTAATGAACGCCAAGCCGGCTTTCGGCAATGCAAAGCCATTTGCCAAAGGCGCTGCCGCAATCATCAAGCGCGCTTCGCTGCGCATGAATTCGTTATAGTCGGCAACGATTACCGGCTGCACGCCGTAGCTTCGCAGATAGTCGCTGAGCGTTTCGCGCCGACCCGCGCTTTCGGCAACCAGCAGCGCGCGGCCCTTGAATCCTGCGAGATAGGCCTTCAGATTGGCCAGAGGATCATCGGCGCGTCGCTCGACGGTCAATGTCGGCAATGCGGACGTCGCGTTCACCGAAGGACCGCTGGCCGCCGGCCTGGCCCCTTCCTCCGCCACTACGGAAGTATCAGCGTCGGCGGAGAATTCGATTCGCGCAAACGGTTTGATCGCGCTGAAGAATGCGTCGGTGGTCAGAAAAAGCTCGGTCGGCTGCAGGAGCGGACGGTCGCGATCGCCGCGCAGCAGTTCGTAACGCGAGCCCGTCTCCTTCCAGAAGTGCTCGGCTGCGCCCATCAGATCGCGGTGCAAGCATAACGTCGCATTGGCCGGCAGGTAATCGGTGACGCGATCGGTCTGCTCGAAAAACAGCGGCAAATAATATTCGATGCCGGGCGGCGCGAGGCCTTGGCTAACGTCCTTGTACATGCGGCTTTTCGACGGATCGCCTTCGAACTTCTCGCGGAAATTCAGCCGGAAACGCGTTTGCCCCGCATTGTCGAGCGGAAATTCGCGCGCCGGCAGCAGCCGGATTTCGTTGACGTTGTAGATGCTGCGCTGGGTATCGACGTCGAAAGTGCGTAGGGTTTCAATTTCGTCGTCGAGCAGATCGATGCGATACGGCAATGCGCTGCCCATCGGAAACAGATCGATGAGACCGCCGCGGATGCTGTACTCGCCGGGCGAAACAACTTGCGTCACATGATTGTAGCCGGCAAGCGTCAACTGTTCGCGCAGTTTTTCAGGGGCCAGTTGCTCGCCGCGTTTCAGAAAGAAAGTGTAGGCCGCGAGGTATTCGCGCGGTGGCAGCCGGTAAAGCGCAGTCGTCAGCGGCACGATCAGCGCGTCGCATTCGCGTTGCATGATCTGATAGAGCGTCGCCAGCCGTTCGGAGACGAGATCCTGATGCGGCGAAAAACTGTCGTATGGCAGCGTTTCCCAGTCGGGCAGCAGATGTATTCGCAGTTTCGGCGCGAAAAACGGAATCTCGTCGAACAGGCGCTGGCCGTGCGCGGCGGTTTCGGTAATGACGACGAGCGGGGCGGATTGGTGCGCAAGTTCGGCGAGCGCGAGCGCGTCGCTGGAACCTGTGAAGCCAGAGTGGCGGCGGCGCGAGCCGGGAGGCGGAACGGGGAGCCGGAACAGCATCGGACGAGCTGAAAAGGCGATCATTATATTCCGCTCGCGCGCTCCGAGTCACGATCGTCCAGGGCGCAGGCGGGCAGGTCGATAAGGCGCGGCCCCGGCTAACGAGCGGCCGACTTTATCGCCGAGTATCAGTCATTCCGCAATCGAACCTCACCCCCGTGCGGTGGCCGGTTGCCGGCCAGGCGAGGGGGAAGGAACACAATCGAACAGGTCCGAGTGGTGCAGAATCCTGTCCGCTCCACGATACAGGAGATGGAACGGCTTTTGCGGTTGTCCTTGCTCCGAAGATCATCCCGAACAACAAGAGGGAGCAAACCAATGAATTACTGGGAGCTGTTTATTGCCGGTACCGTCGTCGGGTACAGCGTGGCGTTGTTGTTGCAATTGCAGCATAGACGGCGTCATCGTAACGAGGAAAGACAAGTACGACGCGTCATCTCGGCTTATTTCAAAACACAGGGGCTGCAGGCGAATGTATCTTGCGTGCACAGCGCGCGCGGATTTTTTACCCTGGTCGAATGCGATGCGTCGCGCAAAGCGCGATTCTCCGGGATACGTGAAGTTGCCCTCCTCGAGCACGTGAAGAAGGTCATCGACAAGGATTTGAATGGCGTGCATTGGCGCTTCCGTCTCAGTCCCGCGGCGGCAGCGGCAGCCGATGATTCGGTGGACGGCGAGATCCAGAACTACCCGGATGGGGCGGCGCCACCTAGACAAAAAGACGAGAACTTTGATGTCAACGTTATTTCCTGGGATAACTACGAGAGCGTGTTGCGCACCGGAGCCGACGCGCAAATGGAAGCGGGAGTTGACGCGAGGCACGCGCTTTCGTTCCGCATGTCTACGTAGCGGGCGGCGCGGCGGGCCCGCGCCGAGCAAGCAGTTCGGGGAATACGGCTAGAGTCCGACAGTTTTCAGGCTCGCGACCAGTACCTGATCGACGCGGTTCTTGTCCATATCGACGACTTCGAAACGCCATCCACTCCAATCCGTGTAGTCGGCCTTTTTCGGCACGCGGCCGAGCCGCATCATCACAAACCCGCCAACTGTGTGATAGTTGCCGGATTCCTCATACGGTAGTTTGTCGAGATCGAACAGTTCTTTGAGTTTCTCGATCGACAGCATACCGTCGAGCAGCCATGAGCCATCTTCGCGCTGAACGGCCAGCGATTCCTCCGGCAAGTCACCGGAAGGAATATCGCCGATGATCGCTTCCATCACGTCGTTCAAGGTCACGAGCCCCTGCAAGTCGCCGTACTCGTCGACGATCAGCGCGATGTGGGTGCGCGTTTTCTTGAACATCTCGAGCAACTCCATCGCCGAAACCGAATCGGGCACATAAAGTGGCGGGCGCAGCGCGGCCGCCAGGTCCAGCGGTTTTCCAGCCAAGCTCGCGGCCAGCAGATCTTTGGAATGGACCACGCCAAGCACAGTATCCACGCCGCCCTTGCATACTGGAAAGCGTGAATGGACGCTGCCGATGATGTTCTCGCTAATGCGATCGACGGAGTCCTCCAGATCGAGAAAAACGACGTCGAGTCGTGGCACCATGATCGCGCCGACTCTTAGCTCATCGAGACGAAAGATATTGCGCACCAAATCCTGCTCGGCGCGCTCGAACACACCTGCTTCGGCGCCTTGTTCGATCAACACATGAATCTCTTCCTGCGTGACCGGCGGTTCCGTCGATGCCTTCGCGCCAATCACGCGAAGCACAAGCGAGGTCGATACGCTCAAAAAACTGACCAGCGGCGATGCGATTTTCGACAACATACGCATCGGCCGCGCAACCAGCGACGCGATCAACTCCGGATTCAACAACGCCAGTCGTTTGGGCGCGAGCTCGCCGAGAATCAGAGAAAAATAGGTGATGACCGCCACGACGATGGTCAAAGCTATCGCCTCACTGTGCTCGGCGAGGGCCGGAACGCGCGCGACATACACGGCGAGCTGTTGCGAAAACAAGGCGCCGCCAAACGCGCCACTCAGAATGCCGATCAGCGTGATGCCGATCTGTACCGTCGACAGGAAATTGCCGGGCTCATTGGCCAGATCGAGCGCAACCTTGGCGCGCGCGCGGCCTTCGTCGGCCAACTGCTGGAGGCGCGCTTTGCGCGCCGACACGATTGCCATTTCGGACATCGCGAAGACACCGTTCAGCGCGATCAGGGCGAGCACTATGACGATTTCCATGAAGTTTCCTGGTTATCACAAAGGCTATGCGGTTGCGCACAACGCCGTGCAAAAGCCTGTCGCCAGTATTTTGGATAGAGGTCTGATGACGCTGCGATCTGCGCGAATGCAGTCAGGGCGGGGTTGGGGTGCGCAACTTGACGGGCGACTTGCTCTTGCGGCGGGCCAATAGATTCAGAACTTCGACCAGAACCGAAAACGCCATCGCGCCGTACAGATAGCCTTTGGGAATGTGGAAGCCCAGCCCATCGGCGATCAGCGACATGCCGATCAGCAGCAGGAAGCTCAACGCCAGCATTTTTACCGTCGGGTGGCGTTCGACGAACTCCGCCAGAGGGGCGGACGCGACCAGCATGATGACCATCGCCAGCACTACCGCCGTGATCATGATCCACAATTCGTCGACCATGCCGACCGCGGTGATAACGGAATCCAGCGAGAACACGATGTCGATAATGCCGATCTGGAGTACCACCGCGGCGAAACCGGCGGTGGCGCGGGTCGCGTCATGCTCGGCCTCATCGCCTTCGAGGCTTCCATGAATTTCGTGCGTCGATTTGGCCAGAAGAAACAAGCCGCCCGCGATCAGGATCACATCGCGCCAGGAAATTCCCCTGCCCATGACGCTGAATATCGGCTCGGTGAGGCCGATAACCCAGGTCAGTGTGAACAGCAGCAGCAATCGTGTAGCGAGGGCGACCCCCAAACCCATTTGGCGTGCGCGGGCGCGCTGCGCTTCGGGCAAACGATTGGCGAGGATCGCTATGAAAACGAGATTGTCGACGCCGAGCACGATTTCCAGCGTGGTCAACGTAGCCAGACTGATCCAGACAGCGGGGTCGGAAAGCCATTCCATGCGTTGCCGGGGAGGAAGTTGAGGGAAGCGATTATTCTACGCGACCATATCGCTTCGACAAAACAGCGACTTGCCTTGCCTGACACGGAACAATGACAGGATAATAACCGCATGCCTGATTACTTTGCCCTGATTCCCGCTGCCGGTTCGAGCACGCGTATGGCCGCCGCTATGCCAAAGCAATATTTGCCGCTACTCGGAAAACCGATGCTGTATCACTCGATCTCACGCCTCTGCCAGCATCCGGCGATTCACCGTTGCTATGTCGTGCTCGCACCCGAAGATGAATTATTCGGAAGGTATGATTGGAGTGAGTTCGCCGACAAACTGGCGCCGTTGTATTGTGGAGCAGAAACGCGTGCCGGCAGTGTGCTGAATGGTTTGACCGCCGCGCAGCACGAGATCGGCGACAGCGATTGGATTCTGGTGCACGATGGCGCACGTCCGTGTCTTGGCAAAGATCAGCTCGACAAGTTGATAAACGAGCTCGCCGCCGACAAGGTTGGCGGTCTGCTCGCGATGCCGGTTTCCGATACCGTCAAACGCGCCGACACCGAGGCGCGAGTATTGCAGACGGAGCGCCGCGAAAGCCTGTGGCTCGCGCAGACGCCGCAAATGTTCCGCTACAAGATGCTGCTCGAAGCGCTGCAATCCGTGAACGCAACCGTCGCGACCGACGAAGCGCGCGCCATCGAAAGTCTGGGCTTCAACCCCAAGTTGGTGGTAGGCGAAAGTCTGAACCTCAAAGTCACCTATGCGCAGGACCTCGCGCTGGCCGAGCTGATTTTGCGCGCACGCGAATCGCAATGAAGATACTGACGTGAGAGTCGGGCAGGGCTTCGATGTCCACCAATTGGTCGAGGGCCGCAAGCTGATGATTGGCGGCGTCGACATTCCTTATGCGAAGGGTCTGAAAGGCCATTCCGATGCCGATGTCCTGATACACGCGATCTGCGATGCGCTGATCGGTGCGGCCGCGCTCGGAGATATCGGCATGCACTTTCCGGATACCGACCCGCGCTTTCGCGACGTAGACAGCCGCAAGCTGCTGCGCGACGTCGCGGCGCTGCTGGCGCGTGAGGGGTGGCGCGCAATCAACATCGATTCCAGCGTGATCGCCGAGGCGCCGCGGCTGGCGCCTTATATTCCCGCGATGCGCGAGAATATCGCCGCCGATCTTGGCCTTGCGATCGGTGACGTAAATGTCAAGGCGCGGACCAGCGAAAAGCTCGGCTACATCGGCCGCGGCGAGGGCATCGTCGTGCACGCGATCGCCTGCATAAAATGTCTGAGATCGGGCGACCGGACGACGAGCTGACGCCCGTCTCCCGTGCCCCTGGCGCTGTCAAGCGCGTGTTCTTCGCGCTTTGGCCGAATCGAGCGATGCGCATAGCACTCGCGGATATTTCCAGGCAAGCCCATACGCATTTCGGCGGACGTCCGACGCACGCGGAATCGCTGCACATGACGTTGGCATTTCTCGGCGCAGTCCCGGAAAAACGCATCGATGAACTGCGCGCAACGGCGGCTGAAGTCCGTTTTGCGCGCTTCGTGCTTGACCTCGACAGCATCGGTTGCTGGCGCCACAACCACATTGCCTGGATCGCGCCGCGCACCGCTCCACCTGAACTGAGCGATCTGGTCGCGCAGTTGGAAGCGCGGCTTGCGAGCAGCGGATTTTCTTTCGACCTGCGCCTTTTCGCGCCGCATGTGACGCTGGCCAGAAAAGCGGATTGCAAACCCGGATTATCGAACTTTGCTGCGCCTGGCTGGCAAGTTGACGAATTCGTGCTCGTGGAATCAGCTGCGGAGCACTTAGGCGGCACGTATCGGATCATTGGGCGCTGGCGCTGCGGTTGAGCGGCGCGAAAGGCAGCCCGAAGCGCTCCCCGCAAGCGGCCGTCTTCACCGCTAACGCGTCCGCGCGCGGAGGGATGAAGTGGCGCTGCGGTAGGCTTAAATCCCCGCGTACCAGTTGTAGCCGTTATCTTCCCAGTAGCCGCCTTTGCCGCCGGCGATAGGCGCAAAGCTCTCGACCAGTTCGATGCGCATGATGTATTTCGCCATTTTGTAGCCGAGCTGGCGTTCGACGCGCACCCGGATCGGCGCGCCATTGGCGATCGGCAGCGCTTGGTCGTTCAAGTCGTAGGCGAGAATGGTTTGCGGGTGATGCGCATCCTCAATGTCGATGCTTTCGTAGTATTTCGCGCCGTTGTCGTCCATCGGGTCGGCGCAATAGAAAACGGCGTAACGCGCTTGCGGCATCACGCCGGCGATTTCGAGCAGTGCGCTCAGGGAAGCACCCTTCCATTTGCCGATCGCGCTCCAGCCTTCGACGCAATCGTGACGCGTGATTTGGGTGCGGTTCGGCAACTCACGCAGTTCGGCGAGGGAAAGCGCCATCGGCCGTTCGACCAGACCGGCTATTTCCAGTCGATAGTCGGCAAAATTGTTTTGCGCCAATGCCAGATATTGGGAATTTTTCGGAACCCGCGTGCCGTTGCTGCGGAATGTCGGAGACAGATCGGCTTCGCTGAACTCCTGCGCCATGGACGTGCGCGACGTGACGAGGTGCTGCGCTGCGCTGCTCAGCTTTTCGCTGCTGGCCAGAAAATTCGCGAACCATTCACTGCGCGACAAGCGATCGCAGCCGGCCAGAAGCAGTGTACCCGTGACACCCGCGGCTCGGGCCAGGAACTGGCGACGCGGCAAAAGAGAGATGGGCTTCATGGCTTGTTCTCCCGGTTGGTTTCGGCTTCTATACGATAGCGCCCGGTGATCATCGAGCGCAGATTGTTCCAAAACCCGCTGATCACGACCTCGAAGACGTGGACCAGAACGAACAGGACCAGCGCCCAGGCGACGATAAAATGGATGGTGCGCGCCGATTGCCGGCCGCCGAACACATCGACCCAGCCCGGAATCACGGAGTTTAGCCACGGCGACATCGCCCAACCCATGAGGATGACGAGCGGCAGCAAAGCGAAGATCACGATCAGATAGCTGAGTTTTTGCAGAACGTTGTAGCGCGTCGCCGCTTCACCGCTCGGGTGACGCAATAGCAGATGATCCTTGAACGACTGGCCGATGCCGCGCCAATCGCGCCGGCTGGGCGCGAGATCGCGGGCCAGATGGCGGCTGATGACGGAATACAGAACGTAAACGAGACCGTTGATGACAAACACCCAGGCGAAGAACAAATGCCAGTGTCGCGCCATCGCCAGCCATTGCGCCGAGGGAACCGTGGCCCAAGTTGGAAAGCCGCGTCCGACCAGCTCGCCATCCTGATTTCGCGAGGCGCCGAACACGCCGGTCGTATTGAACTCGCGGCCGAAGATGCGAGTCACACCGACGACGCTGCCGTTCGCGTTTTGTTCGGCTGTCATTTCGAGGATGGGCGGGCGCCCGGTGTACGACGACTTGCCCCAGTAAAGCGCCGGATGCGCGTTGAAAATCTGCAAGCCGCTCATCAACAGCAGCGTAGCCGCAATGACATTAATCCAGTGCATGGTGCGCACGGGCCAGGTGTGCCGGTCGATCCAGCGCGTGCCGCGTAAGTCTTGATCGCTTTGCATTCCGTGACAGGAATTCGTAACCTTGACTTTGGGTCGAATGGTGACACTCAGCCTTACAGCCCTGACAACTCTGCCGAACACGCCGTCAAATTCGCCAATACTCGCCATGCTGAATCCGATTAAAGCATTTTTCGACAAATACATCGAGCCTGCATCCCGATGCGGGCCATTCCGAACGGCGCCTGCAAATTGCGACCGCCGCCTTGCTGACCGAAGTGATGCGCATGGATTCCGAAATCAAGGATGATGAACGTCAGGTCATCGAGGCGGCCGTGCGCGAACGTTTCTTGCTGAACGACGAGCAGGCTGCCGAACTGACGATCGCCGCCGAGCAGCGCGGCCGCGACGCCACCGATTATTAGCAGTTCACCTCCGAGATCAACCGCGCCTTCGATCTCGCCGAACGCATCCGGCTCGTCGAGTGCCTGTGGCAGGTTGCGCTTGCCGATAGTCATCTCAGCCGGTACGAAGATCATCTGATCCGGAAAATTTCCGATCTCCTGTACGTGCCGCATCGCGATTTCATTGCCGCAAAATTGAAGGCGCGCGAGACGATTCAAGCCTCCTGATTTCAAGCTTGCAGGAAGCTCTGCAATATCCGTTCGTGGTGAGCTTGTCGAACCACGGATTTTGAAACAAATCTACACCAATGGCTTGTGTCTGTCTTTCGACAAGCTCAAGACAAGCTCAAGACGAACGGCAGAGTTATGCGGAGCTTTCCGGATGCTGATCGCTGGCGTGCGGTTCGCCGCGCAACGGTAATTCGACGCGCGCTTCGAGTCCGCCGCCGGCGCGCGCCAGCAGTTTGACGCTGCCTTCGTGCAATCTGGCGATACGGTCGACGATGGCGAGCCCGAGTCCGCTGCCGCCGCCGCTGCGCGCGCTATCCATGCGCGTAAACGGCTGCAGCATGCGGCCTGTTTCGCACTCGGGAATGCCAAGGCCGCGATCGAGCACAGCCAGGACCGCGTTGTCGCGATTGACCGCGGTGCGGATTTCTATCGCGCCGCCGCCGTGACGCAGCGCATTCTCGACCAGGTTGACCAGCAGGCGCTGTATCGCGAGTGGCTTCAGAGCCAGCGGTGGCAGGTCCGCAAGGTCGAGCACCATGGGTTTACCGATGCGCGCGTAACGCTCGCGCACGGCGCGCACGATCGCGTTCAGGTCGCATTCGGCTTCTGTTTCTTCCGCATTGCCGCGTGCGAAAGCCAGAAATTGATCGATGATCGCGTCGATTTCGTCGATATCCTGTGCCATCCCGGTTTTCAGCGATTCGCTTTCGTTCAGCATCTCGAGTTCCAGCCGCAACCTCGATAGGGGCGTGCGCAAGTCATGCGACACGCCGGCCAGCAGCAGCGCGCGGTCGGCTTCGAGCCGTTTCAGATCGTCTGTCATTTGATTGAAGCCGCGGCTGACGGCGCGAATTTCGGTCGATCCGGTTTCGGGCAGCGCGGGCGGCAGTTCGCCCTTGCCGATTCTGGCCGCGGCATCGGTAAGGCGGCGTAGCGGCCGGTTGATACGGGACACGATCAGATACGCGCCGAAAATCGAAAACAACAGCACCAGCGCACCCCAGCTCAGCCACTGGGTCGGAAAGGCGCGCTCGGTGCGCGCGCGCGACAACACGATCCAGTATTCATCGCCTTCGATGTTGAAGCTGACCCACAGCGTCGTACCGTCGTCTTCGCGCTGCACCAGCACTTGCGTGTCCATGCCAAGCTCGCTGCCCACTGCGTTCGCAGTCAATTGCAGAAACCTGCTATTCGGTGGATTCACCATTATCTCGGCTGGCAAGCCGGTGTAGACGCGTATGCCTTCGCGTTCGGAAAGATCGAGCAAAAGCTCGCGCCGCTTGGAAGGCTCGGCGGTCAGCAGCGCGGCCCGCGTCAGATTGACCGTGCTGACAACCTGCACGGCGAGCTGTCTGGCGCGCGGCTCGCGCTCGAACAATCGCAGCATCTGAAACCACGCGAGTTGGCTGACGGTCAACAGCAGCGCGATCAGCAAAACGGTCCGCGTGAGCAGCGACTGCGGCAGCAGATTCATGAGCAACGCCGCGCTAGGCGCGCTGTTCGCCATCGGGAACGAAGACATACCCAAAGCCCCATACCGTCTGAATGGTGCGCGGCTTGGCGGGGTCGTCTTCGACCAGCCGGCGCAGGCGGGAAATCTGCACGTCGATACTGCGGTCGAACGGCTCATGACCGCGGCCGCGCGAGAGCTCCATCAGCTTGTCTCTCGAAAGCGGAATGCGTGGATTGGCAAGCAGCGTCTTCAGCAGCGCGAACTCGCCGGTCGTCAGCGCCACGGCTTCGCCGTTTTTCGTCAGTGTGCGCAGGGCGAGATCGAGCGTCAGCGCGCCAAAGCTTATCGCTGCTTCATGCTGCTCAGGGGCGCCCGGTGGCGCGACGTGGCGGCGCAAGACTGCATGTATGCGCGCAACCAGCTCGCGTGGATTGAACGGCTTGGCCAGATAATCGTCGGCGCCGAGTTCGAGACCGACGATGCGATCGACCTCGTCGCCCTTCGCGGTCAGCATGATGATGGGCAGCGTATTGCCCGCACCGCGCAGCCGTCTGCACAAGGTCAGGCCATCTTCGCCGGGCAGCATCAGATCGAGCACCAGCAAGTGGAAATGCTCGCGTGCGAGCGCTTTGTCGAGGCCGGCGCCGTCGCCGACGGACTGCACGTTGAAGCCCTGATCGGCGAGGTAGCGATTTAGCAGATCGCGCAGCTTGATATCGTCATCGACGACGATGATTTTCGGCTTGTCGGTTTTCACGCCGCTATGCTAACGACAGCGGCGCGTGAATGAAAGCTGCCCTTGTAAGGCGAATGCGCAAGCGGGCAGGCGCGATACAAATTCTTACAATTACGCCTGGCGCTGAAACACTCGCTTTACACGATCGCCTTAGCATAGCCATACCTTCCAAACCGAAGGCAACAGCAGGATAGATAGAAGGAGCGGGCTATGAAACGGATCATCGGTATTTCGGCGCTGGCGTTGAGTCTTTTCGCAGGATCCGCGTTCGCGGATGATGATGATCGCGGTTGGCGCGATGGGCCGCGTTTCAAGCATCATCAGCAACAAAACGAAAGACACCACTACGATAGGCAGCACTACAAACATCACTACAGGCATCGTGATAATCACGGTTATGATTACCGGCCGCGAGTCGAGCACCATCATTATTACCCGCGACCGCGCTATCATTCCCGGCACAGGGATTATGGGTATCGTGATAGCTATAATCAGCATTTCGACTTGTACTATCGGCTGCATTTCTAATCCGGACGCCGACAAGGAGAATAAATGAAAAATTTGCTGGGCATTTTTCTGGTAAGCGCGATCATTGCCGCGACGCCGGCATGGGCTGATCACGAGCGCCGCGGCGGCGGCCGCGACGAAGATTCGCGGCCAACACCCCAGAAAAATCGCTCAGCGGCCGATGATCCCCGTCGCGGCGGGCGCGAGCTGCGCGATGTACGCGAACGCGAGCCGCGTCCGCATGGGCGGTTGACGCGCGACGAGCGCGAAGCCCTGCACCGCGATCTCGACGAAATCGGACGCGATATCTATCCGCGCGGAAGAGGACGTTAATACGAGGCGCCGAGAAGGCGGGAAGCCTGATTCGGCCGCGTGGCTCTATTTGGATCTCGCATCAAACGCGGCAAAGCTAACGCTAGAATCGGTGCCGGGCCGACGAAGCGGTCGCGATATCGTACGCAGATTCTTCATCACGGCGGTACGGCGTACTAGGAGATCGCGCCGCCGCTGTTTCTGTCAGCCGGTCAAATTCAATCTTGAGCCGAAGCGCCGGCAAGCGCGGCGTTCGATGACAGGTGACGGCGCCGACCCGTGACGCTTTTGCCGCCACGTGCCGGTCTTTTGGTAATCATGGGCAACAACATCGCGACGAGCAGCATCAGGGCGATCGGCATTAGCGTTCCGCCGTATGATCCCGTCGTGTCCTTCATATGGGCGGCAAATAGCGGCCCGACAATCCCGGCAAAACCCCATGCGCTGAGTATCATGCCGTAATTGGCGCCCATGCGGCGCGTACCGAAGTAATCGGCAGCGAACGACGGCATCGTGCCGAAACCGCCGCCGAAGCAGAGCAACACAACGGCGAATCCGATAGCAACCGACGTGAGGTCATGCAGCCCGCCGAGCATGCCGAAGGCAATGGCCTGCAGGCTGAAAATCAGCGCGAAGGTTCGATTGCGTCCGATGCGGTCTGATATCGCGCCCCAGAAAAAACGGCCAAGCGCGTTGAACAATGCGACGAACCCGTAAGTCGCCGCGATCATGCCGGGAGCAAGTCCGGTCAATTCCTGCATGATGGGCACGGCATTGCTGATAATCAGGATGCCGGCAGTGACGTTCAGAAACAGCATCAGCCACAGCAGATAAAACTGCGGCGTGCGTAGCATCCGCGCCGTCGTATACGACCGGTTCCAGTTGAAGTCGGCGCCAACCGCTTCCGACTTCCGCCTGTATGCGGTCGGAGGGTTTTCCAGCATAAGGGCGCAGCTGCCGCCGATCAGTGCAAATGCGATCCCGGAAACGACGAACACGTTCATCAGCGCCGATACGTGTTCCTGCGCCAACGCAACTCCTGTCAAGCGCAGTGTTTCCGGCGCTGCTGCAAGCTCTGCCGCAGCCTGGGCGGCCGTCGCAAAGGACGGGATGTGTTGTAAGGTCAGGTTATAAACGACAGCGCCGAGACCAAAACCAGCGACGACCAAGGCCGCTGCCCAAACCGCGCTTGTCCGGGAACCATTTGGTGATGACCGTAACCGGTGTGACATATCCCATGCCGACGCCGAAGCCACCGATTACGCCATAGCTCAGATACATCCACCAGGCGCCGAAATGCGCGGAGCCCAATCCTGCGAGACAGTTGCCGAGCGCCTATAGCATAACGCCTGTAAAGGCGACCTTACGCGGGCCGATCTTGTCGTGCCAGCGGCCTCCGACCATGGCGCCGAAGCTCAATGAAAAAAACGCCAGCGCGAAAGTCCATGTCGTCGTCATGTTCGACCAGCCGAAACCCCCGCTTAAAGGCTGGGTGAACAGGCTCCACGAATAGATCGTGCCGAGCGTCATCATGGTAACCATGCCGCTCGCTGCGATGACCCAGCGGTTCCTTGCCGAAGCTGCCTTGCTTTGCATTTTGTCTCTCTCCCGGTGAATGCGCAGCCTGATCCGCAAGCGGCATGCCAAGGGCACGCAGAGATTACGAACAAGCATCGTTTTCCGGCGCCCGCACCACGGGTTTGCGGGGTGCAGCGACGGATCACAGGGTCCGCAGACCCGCCGGCATCGCGGCAGCGCGCAAGAAATTTCAACACCCTTAACAGCGCCCCGCAATTTCCAGCCGGTGTGGTCCGCCACGTCGATTGCGCTGTTCAACGGTAAGATGCGGTTCTCGACATGGGAACCGCATGCGTTATCTGAAACTGGTTTTTCTCACGCTCGGGCTGCTGCTGCTCGGACTTGTTGTGCGCGACCTGAATGTGGACGAAGTGTTCGCGCAGATCGCCGAGGTCGGCGTCATTGGCATGACGTTCGTCGTGCTGTTTTATGCCCCGGTTTTCGCGGCCGATGCCGCGGGCTGGCAACTGATCCTGACGAGCGTGCCGCGCGATTTACGCTGGCTGGCGCGCCTGTTCAACATCCGGCTTGCGGGCGAGGCTTTCAACACGGTCACGCCGCTCGGTTCGATGGGGGGCGAGCCGCTGAAGGCGCTGCTGCTGAAATCGCGCTACGGCATCGGCTATCGCGAATCCAGCGTTTCGCTGATCCTCGCCAAGACCATCATTCTGATCGCGCTGGTGCTGTTTCTCACCATCGGATTCTTGCTGCTGTTGCCTTCCGGGCGCGTGAGTTCAGCGTACAAGTTCATCGCCGGGGCCGGCCTCATCGCGCTGACGCTCAGCATCGCGGGGTGTTTCGTGATCCAGCGCCTGCGCCTGAGTTCGCGCCTGGGTTCATGGCTGGGCCGCATATTCGGTGCGCGCGTTACCGGGCGTCTGCAACGCCTGATCCTTTTGATTCACGATATCGATGAACGCCTCGTTCATTTTTACACCGAACATCGCGCGCGTTCCGTGGCGGCATTCCTGCTCGCGCTGCTCAGCTGGATCGGCGGCGTGATCGAGGTTTATGTCGTCATGTGGCTGCTTGGTTATCCGGTAACGTTCAATGAGGCGTGGATCATTGAAGCGCTGGTTCAACTGGTGCGCGCCGGCACCTTCTTCATCCCGGCAAGCATAGGCGCGCAGGAAGGAACACTGGTGATGGTCTGCTCGGCGATGACCGGGAATCCGGCTGTCGGCTTGGCGCTGTCGGTGATTCGCCGTGTGCGCGAGGTGGTCTGGATCGCCGCGGGGATCGCGGTGTGGTGGATTTATTCGCTGAATCGAACCAATCCAAAAGAATCGGAACGCGAAGTCGTGTGATGCAGCACGGCGCGATGCGCGCTCGAATCGTTCAGATCGTTTTGTCGCCCCTCGTTTTCGAGGAGGTGCGACGCGGCGGGCAGTGGCCGGTCGCCGTTTCGATAATTCAATACAGGTTCATTCCGCCCGCCGCAACTGCAAGAACTGCCAGCCGACGATCACTGCCGCAAGCGGTGCGCCGACCGCGGCGGCTGTCAAAAAAGCCATCAGCCCGTCGAGCAGCGTGACCACCGGCAGCAGATAAAGAATATCCTCGGCTTCGAGTCCGCCGAAGCGTGGCTGACGCGTCGCTGTCTTGCCGTGGCGATTTTCGATTTCGTTGCGCATGTAAAAAATCGCCGACACTGCGGCACCGGCGACGATGCCGGCCGGCAATACCCACGCGCCGGCGCCTGACCGCATCAGCCCGATCGCAATGCTTATGAACAGCAACACATGGAGCAGCGCGTCGCTCGCGAGATCGTAAATATGCCCGGTTCGGCTCATCTTGCCGGTCAGTCTTGCCAACTCACCGTCGGTATGGTCGAGCAGATTCGATGCCGCGAACAAAAGCGCGCCGAGAGCAGCCAATCCTCCCGTTGCAAAAGCAGCGATCGCGGCAAGCCCGACAACGAGCCTGAGTGTTGTCAGGTGATTCGGCGTGACCCACGTTCCGGAGAGCGGACGCACCATCCACAGCGCAAAACGGGCGTCCCAGGGTTTGCTGTTCATGCGCCTGCCATTCCCGCAACTTGCCTGACCGCATCAAGCAGGCGCTCGACATCGCTTTCGCCGATTTCGCCCATCGTCGAAATGCGGAACAGGGTTTTTGCCAGCGCCGCCTGGCCGGCATAGATCACGAAGCCGCGCTGTTTGAGGCCGTCGTGCAGCGCGGTGTAATCGACGCCGCGCGGCAGAGTGAATGCGTTCAGCACGACCGAGGCTTCATCCTGCGGCAGCAGCGGTTCGATGGAAAGCGCCAAGAGGCCTTCGCGTACGCGGCCGAGCAAAGCCGCATAACATTCGCGGCGCTTTTGCCAGCCGCCTTGTTCATCGAATTCGACGAGCGCTTCGCGCAGCGCATAAAACGCCGGGATCGCAGGTGTGAACGGCGTGCTCGCCGCATCCTGCTCGCGACAATGCGTCGCGAGGTCGAGATACAGACTGCGCCGCGCGGCGGCGGGGAGGGCGGCGCGCTTGACGACGACGAACGATGCGCCAGGCGCTCCGTGCAGGCATTTGTTCGCGGTAGCTGCGCAAGCCGTTATGCCTAACGCATCGAAATCAATCTCCTCCGCCCCGAAGCTGCTGACAGCGTCGACAAGCAGCGCGACGGCGCGCGACTTGCACAGCGCTCCGATTTCATCCAGACGATTGAGCCTGCCCGTCGTCGTCTCGTGATGGACGATGGCGATGTGCGTAATCCGCCGATTTTCCGCAACAGCGGCTTCGATACACGCTTCGATGCGATCGACATCAAGCGGCGCCAGCCATGGGTGTTGCAGCGAGACGTGATCCAGATGGTAAACCCTGGCCATCGCGCTCATGCGCTCACCATAAACGCCGTTTTCGAGAATCAGCAAGCGGCCGTTTTCGGGAACGAGACTGCTGATCATGGCTTCGACGGCGGCGGTGCCTGAGCCTGTGAGCAGGACCGCGGCCCATTGCGCGGGCGCGAGATCGTAGACCCGCAATAGCCGGGCGCGAATGTCCTGCTGAAGCACGGCGAATTCTGGCTCGCGATGACAAAGGTCAGGACTGGTCAGCGCGTTTCTGACGCGCTGACCGAGATTGACGGGACCGGGGTTGAGCAGAATCACGATGGCTTTGTCGATGAATTCAGTGTGTCGATGAAAAGCTGCTTCCGATATGTTTCATCAGGCGCTCCAGAACTTCTGCCGGCGATAGGCCTGGCCGCGGCAACTGGTTCAGAGTGCCGGTGCGAATCTTTAAATGCGCGAAGTGCGGCCGCTTGCTGGCCGGCGCTGCGAACAATTCATCTATCAACTCGACGCCATCGCCGCCCAGCGCAATGCCGTAACCGCATGCCGCGGCAATTGCGGCAAAAGATATGTTGCCGGAGACGGTAGCCTGGCCGCCGGTCGAATCGTGTGCTTCGTTGTCGAGCACGAAATGGATCAGATTGCCGCCGCCATACGCGCCGATGGTCGCAAGATTGCCCATACGCATCAGCGCGGCGCCGTCGCCGTCGATGACGACGATCCTGAGATCGGGGCGGGCAAGCGACAAACCCAGCGCGATCGATGACGCGCAGCCCATAGAGCCGACGATGTAGAGATGGTTCGCGCGATCGGCGAGCGCGTACAACTCGCGCCCGGTGTAGCCGGTGGTGGCGATGACAACGCTGCCAGTTTCGGGTGTGTGCTGCAGCACACACTGCAAAACCTGACTGCGCGAGACGCGTTGCGCGCCGCGCATGTTTTCCATGCAGGATACGTTTGTCGACGTACGCGGGACCTGCTGATGTTCGAGTGCGTGCGGCGCGACGCTGCCTTTGGCCATGACGAGCGCATAGGGGCGATGCTCGCGCTCCATGTAGTCGCTCGCGCGTTTCAGCGCCGCGGCGATCCCGCCGGGTTCGGTTGGGAAGGCTTCCCATGGCACTTGCATGGTGTCGAACAGGTCCCCAGTAATGCGGCCCATCAGTTCGTGTTGCGGTTCGTCGTGCACTTCGGGCGCGCCGCGGTGGGTGCAAATCAGCAGCAGCGGAATGCGGAACACCCAGGTCAGCGAGGTCAACGGGCTGACCGCATTGCCGAGACCGGAATTCTGGATCATGACGACGGCGCGCTGCCCGCCGATGGCCGCGCCGGCGGCAGCGGCAATGGCGTCGCCCTCGTTAGCCGATGAAATATAGGTAAGCCTGGGATCGCCGATCACGTAATTGATGAACGGCGTCAGAAACGAGCACGGGACGCCCGCATACCACGCGAAACCGCGGCCGCGCGCGGCTTCGACAAAATCCTTTGCTTCAATCATCGCTTATGCACCTGAAGAGATATCTGGATGACCTCTGACCCGTTCGCACCGAGCTCGCCGAAGGGTGAAGCTCAAGCCCATGGATCGCGTGGGATCTATCCGCGCCCCTGCGCGAAATCGCCGGCATTATCCAGATCTTCTAGCGCGTTCACGTCGAGCCAGTGGCCGTGGATATACAGCACCCGGATCGGATGGCCGTTGGCGACGATCCGATTGAGCAGCGTGCGCATCGACAACTGCGCGAAATCATCGCGCAGCTCCAGTTCCGCAAGCGCTTCGAGCAACCATTGTCGTCCCGCGCCGCGCACGCGCAGCATGCCGATCCAGCGTCCGTTCGCCTCTCCCAATTCGCCGTCTCTATCGGGTGAAATGGCGAACAGTTGCACGTTTTGCGCGAGCATGGCGCGATTGTCGGCTGCTGTGCAGTAAGCGTAATCGGGCGCCCCGGTGGCGGGCCGTCCGGCGCTCGCCGCTTCGCCGAAAGCGGAATCGACGATGACCACCAGTTCTTCTTCGCTGTCGAGCAAATCGCGCAGAATGTAGCCGCGAAACAGCAGATCGCCGTACAGGATGACATTGTCGCTGTCAGTTTCGAGCCACGGTTGCGCGCACACCAGCGAGGCCAGCTCGCCGGTCCGCGCATGTTCGCGATTGATCACGAGATTGATGCCGGTCACGTCGATCGAATCGGCGCGATAACCGGCGACGACGGTGATGTCGTTGATGCCCTGTTTCTTCAGTTCATCGACTTGCCGGCGCAGGATCGGCTTGCCTGCGATCGGCAGCATAACCTTGGGCCGCGTCTCGGTCAGGGTATGCAGTTCCTGGCCGCGGCTTGCCGCAAGAATCACGGCGCGGGTTTCCACGCGGTCGCGGCCGATGTAGCGCCGCTCGGCTGCCGCCAGTTCGGCCGCTCCCTGCAAGCGGAAAATTTCCTCGACCGGGGCGATGCGGTCTTCGACCTCGACCAGGGATTGCGCGTCGTGCACGGCTCGCGCGACGTTTTGCATCGCGTCGACCGCGGCGCGCACCATATGATTCGCCCAGATCACGAGGCTGACTCGGGCCTGGCGGTAGACGTCGGTGGGCGTGCTGTAGTATTTGGTCGGCACGATCACGAGCGGCGCGCGCTGCGCCCATTCTTTTGCGAACGCAACGATCTCGTCGGCGCGCGCCAGCTTGCTGTGGATCAGGATCGCATCGGCCCCGGCTTCGCGATACGCCGCGGCGCGTTTCAGCGCCTCGGCCATGCCCCAGCCGGCGATCAGCGCTTCGACGCGCGCGATCACGCAAAAATCAGCGTCGCTCTGGCAGTCCTTGCCGGCCTTGATCTTGCCGCAGAATTCATCGGCCGTCGCCAGCGGTTGGCGCTCGCCGGAAAGAAAGCTGTTGGTTTTCGGAAACAACTTGTCTTCGATGCAGACGCCGGCTATGCCGCGCTGCTCGAGTTTTTTGATCAGCCGGCGCAGATTGTTGAAGTTGCCGTAGCCGGTATCACCATCGAGCAGGATCGGTATCTCTGTTGCGTCCGACATGAATTCGAGCATGTCGACGATTTGCGTCCAGCTCGCCTCATTACTGTCGCGCACGCCGAATTGCGCCGACAGCGCGAGACCGCTGGCCCAGATTCCGGCGAACCCAGCTTCCTGCACGATGCGCGCGCTGACGCCATTGTGCGCCTCCATGATGAATTCAATCCCGGCGGAGTTCAGCAGTCGGCGCAGTTGGGCCGGCCGGGACAGATGGCCGACGATCTCCGGTTTATTCATATGTCATGATCCGTGGCAGGATTTCGCGCTCGGCGCGTTCGACGTCGTCGGGAAAATCGATTTCGATCCACGGCAGTCCGGTGATGTCCTCGAAACCGAACGCTTGCGGCTGCGCGAACAGCAGATCGCGGATCGCGTCTTCGAACGGTGCATCTTCACATCCGGCCGCAGCGTAGCGTTCGGTGCATTCCGCCAGCGCAGCCGCTGTCTCGGCCGCGAAGCGAAAAAAGCCGACCGATTCGCCGGCAAAATCACAGGCGATGTCGGCTCGCGGCTGTTTGCTGAATTCGACCGGCTGTCCTTCGCGCACGCACAGCTTGACGGGCTCGTCGCCGGGCTCGAAATTGCGATCGATCAGGAAACAATTGGCGATGGGCGTATCGGCGAGCCGTTGCAGAATCGGCAAAGCATAGAGCACATCGGCATCCATCAGCAGGATGTCTTCGCCCTGGCGCAATTCGGCCGCCGCCGCTTTCAGGCTCAAAACGCTGCCGCGCTGATATTCGAGATTCACAACAAGGCGTATCGATAAAGAAAGCCCGCCCGCTGGTAACGCCGCCAGCGCCGCCCGAACGACGTCTGCCTGATACCCGATAACCAGCACCACCTCGCCGACGCCAACCCGCTGCAGCGATGCGATATGACGTTCGATCAGCGTTTTACCGGCAAAGCGCAGCAGGCTTTTCGGGTAATCCAGACCGAGCCTTTCGCCCACGCCCGCGGCCATGATGATCGCTTTCATTGCCGGGTTTTCATCGCGGCTAGAGCAAGGTCCTTGCCATCAGGCGCCTTTGCGTCGTTGAAAAACGCTGCCCAGACCAAAATACGCGATCGAGTCCTTCATGTTGGAAACGAAGCGCCACCATGGCGACATGCCCGGATCGGTTACGTATTCCAGCGTGAGCACGACGCGCTGCTGATTGGCGCCGATCGGCGTCAGGCGGTGATGCAGCTTGTCGCCGAACAGCACGAGCATGCCGGGCGCGGTCGCGAGCTGTCGCGTCTTGCCCGCGTTTTCCGCCCCCCGCGGCTGCTGGCAGCCGGTATTCGAGCCTGCTGTCCGAGCGATCGACAAGTCCGATCAGCACGGAGAAACGCTTGCCCTGGTAATACGAGCTGTCGTAGTGCCAGCCGATGTGATCGCCTTCTTCTGTGTAGTAATACAGCGCATAGGTATGCGGATCGGCGGGCGGACACGGCAGGAGCTTGCGACCGGTGATCCGATCCAGATATTCCGCGAGCGCCGGCTGGCGATACAGCTCGCCGAACGATGGCGCCAGCCGATCGAGTTCGAAGCGGCTGATGCTGCCGCCTTTTTTATGTCTGGGAATGTAATTGCGATGAACCGCCGATTCGAGCCGCGGCAGTTCGGCCAGCAGGCGCTGCAACAGCGGCGCCGGCACAAAATCGGGCACGACAAGAAAGTCGCCTTGCGATCGAAACGACTCCGCGAGTTTCAAGATATCGATATCGGCGAACATGGTGCGTTTATCCGGTTTAAGGAGAGGAACGAATCGGAAGCGTGCGGACGTTGAAAGATGCGCGTGTGATCATTGTAAACAGGCCTTTGACTGCGTTCGGCCGATTCTGGTTTGCTTGCACGCAGAGATCGAAGCGCGTGCTTGTCACAATATTTTAACGTGCCCGGAGGCTTTGCGTCATTCGGCCCTGGCGGGCGATGTAATTGTTAACTGTTCGTGACGCCGCCGTGATGTTGATTTTCCATACTGGGATCGTGATTTTTCGAAAAACAAACGTTCAACCGCGAAGCGAAGGAGAGCCATCATGAACCGCGATGAAATGATCAAAAAGCTGGTCAGCTATTCAGTCGAAACCGCGTTACGCAATCCGCAAGCCGAATGGACGCGCCGGATTCTCGTGAAGGGGTTCGACGGATTCCATCGTATGCCCCCGAAAAAACTGGAACGCGAGCTGCAATTGCGCGGCCTGATCGGTTACGACGAACCAGACGATGTCTGCGAAGATTGCGCCGAATGCGACGAGAGCGATCTGATGGTGCTGCCGGGCGGTATGGTCGGCCCGAAGTGCTACACGGATAGCAGGCTGTCAGGCGAGCTTGCCGCGACGCAATGAGTTGTGATAAAACTTTGAAACTCGCGTGATAAGCTGGTGAACCAGTTCGAACAAACTGGTTATGAGCGCGATGAAGCGTTCGTCAATCAACTCCAGGAGAAACAAAAATGCTCAAATTATCCCGAATGGCAATGATGTCGGCCGTGATTGCATCGTCGCTGGTCGGCGCTTCGATCGCCACCGCCCAGGACGTGATGTTCGCCACCGGCGGTTACGCGCGCGGCGGCAAGGGCTTGCGCACGATGAAAGTGATGAAAGCGATGGACAAGGACGCCGACCATTTCGTGACGATGGACGAGTTCATGGCGATGAACGAAACGGTTTTCAAAAAGATGGATAAAAACAGCGACGGCAAAATCAGCGTCGAGGAATGGCTCGACAAGCAGCGTAAATCGGACGGCGGCTAATGAGCGAACCTTACTTGAGCAGTCATCGGAACAGCCGATAATCGTCCCGCAGCGAATGCACCGGCAAAGGCGGCCCTTCTGGGCCGCTTTGCTTTTCACGGCCCTGCTCCACGCATCTTTGCGCCGCATCGCCCGCCAAAATCTAGCGCAGTGCGGGGGCGCGAAGGGATAGGGCGCGTCGCACGCCATGAGCAAGGCAGCGCGCGGTGTCAATCGCTTCACGCCTCCAGCTGGTTACATAAAGGAGCGAAATCATGATTCATCACATCAAATTTTCCGTCAAAGCGGCGCTGCTGTCGGCGCTCATGGCGAACAGCCATGCGCAAACGGTCGACAAAAAGCGCTGACCCTCGGTGGCGCGAACCGTGTAATCGCCGCCGCGATAGCCGAAGCCAAACGCCTGAACGCGCCGGGCGCCGCCATTGCCGTCGTCGATGACGGCGGCAATCTGGTTGCCGTCGAGCGCCTCGATGACACGTTTGCGGCCGGCGCCAACATTTCCATCGGCAAGGCGCGCACCGCGGCGCTGTTCAAAAAGCCGACCAAAGCATTCGAAGACACAATCAACAAAGGCCGCACGACCATGGTCACCGTCCTGGGCGATGTGCAGGGATTCACGCCGCTCTAAGGCGGCATTCCTTTGACCGTCGATGGCCAGGTCATCGGCGGCATCGGCGCTCAGAGCGCGCAGCAGGACGAAGAACTCGCGCTCGCCGGCGCGGCTGCTTTGCAAAGAGGTGTGGCAGGGCCGGCAGGTGCGGGCAAAACGCCGGCCGCGGTCACGTATTTCGGCAACGATAAAGTCGCCGCCGGTTTCCGCACCGATGCCTCGCTGCTCGCAACGGGCGCCTACAAAGTGAACACAAGTCGTCGCGACAAGCCGGGGCTCGCCGAAGTGCACGCGCATGAGACCGATATCTTCCACTTTCTCGAAGGCTCGGCAGTGATAGTCACCGGCGGCGAAGTCGTCGATGCGAAAATTACGGCGGTTGGCGAAACGCGCGGCAGCGAAATCGCTGGCGGGCAGTCGCAGCGGGTCGCGAAAGGCGATGTACTCGTCCTTCCCGAAGGCGTGCCGCACTGGTTCAAGAAATCGATGGGCCAGTGCTTTATTACGTCGTCAAATCTATTTCAGGAGGTGAAAAATGAAAGCCTGGTTGCACGTGCTTTGCGCAATTGGCGCAGGATTTGTGCTGTCGGCCGCGGCGGGCGCCGAGGAACCCGTATTTCCGCATGCGCCCAAAGCAGCGATCGATCTGGCGACTGTCGATGGCGTTGCGCTGTTGAACGGCGAATGGCGCTACAGCGACACCAGAATCGTCGAAGCGAGTTTCAAAAGCGCCGGCGCCGACGGCCAGCCCACCGGGCGAACGGTCAAGAATTACGACTACGAACCGCGCTCCGGCGGTAGAGATTACGACGACCCGCATTGGGAAATCATCGCGGCCGACAGCCTGAGCAAAAGGCGCGGCAATGGCCGGCTCGGCTTCAACTGGTATCGGATCAATCTGACCGTGCCCGCACGCGTCGGCGATTTTGTAACGGCAGGTTCGACCGCGGTGTTCGAAACCGCGCTCGACGATTACTCCGAAATCTGGGTCGATGGCGAATATTGTCGCCGCAAGGCACCATCATCACGCCGCGCCATCCGCACAATCTCGCGTGGGGCGATGCCGACGGCAAGACGCTTTATCTGACCGCGCAATCGGGTCTGTACCGGATGCGCTTGAACATCGAAGGAGTGCGGCCATGAAGTCTGGTTTGTTTTTTCGAGCGGGTGATCAGGTTGTCGTTCGGCCGCCGGCTACGCCACCCGGGAAGCTTTGACCGGGTTTTGCGAAAGCCCGCGCGAGCGTTGGGATAAACAACAACCCGGATAGCTTCGGATTACTCCCTTCCACTTGCCGGGAGGGCCGGGGTGGGCGCGATCCGGGATCACTCGGTTTGCTCCCTCCCCACTTGCTTGGGGAAGGCCGGGCGGGGAAGCGGCTAACGCAACCCAATTTCCACCCGCCATCGAATAATGTAAACAGGCCCGGAAAGCACGCTCGGAAATGACCATCATCCGCATCGTTTTTCTTGTCGCGACAAAACTGTTACATCCGCTTGAACAGGACGTGAATTCGCTCTCCCACAATGAAATCAACATTGATGGGAGTCGCGATGAATCAGTTCAAGCTCTTAACGAGTCTCGCCGCAGCTGCGGTCATAGCGGCGTTCAGTCATCTGTCCGCCGCGGAAGTCGCCAGCCCGGCCCCGGAGCCATGCGGCTTGACGCGCGCTTTGCGAACTATCCAATGGGTCGAGTTGGTGAAAAAACAATCGTCCGGTCGCGATGCGATGGCTGCGTTCGAGCAAATGTTTCGGCAGGGCGGTGATTAGAAGGCTGCTGAAAAACGTAGCGAGCACCAGCCACAAGAAGTGGCAAATCGGAATCGCCGCTTGCTCGGAAATGACAGGATCAGCGAACCCTCAGCGGGTTTCCAGAGGTAAACCGAACGAAAACGTGGTACCCGTCAGCGGCGCGCTTTCGACCTTGATTTCGCTGTGGTGCAGATCGCAGATGCGCTTGACGATGGCGAGCCCCAGACCGGCGCCTGCCGGCTCCGTGCCCCTGGCCTTATCGACCTTGTAAAAACGCTCGAAAATATGCGCGACATCCTTGGCCGGAATGCCGCTGCCGGTATCGCTGACCCGCACCATTACGTGTTGTTCATGCCGCGCAACCGAAACCGTCACGATGCCGCCGGTGCCCGTGTGTTTCAACGCGTTATCGAGCAGGTTATCGATGGCGCGCTCGAGCAGGCCGATATCCGCGCGCACCAGACCGACCTCCTCGATATCGGCGCGCAGGGTAACGCCCTTGCTTTCGGCCGCGAGCGAAAATTTTTGCACGACGTCTTGCGCCAGATCGCCAAGCTGGGCCGGTTCGGGATCGATTTCATAGCCGGAAAAATCGAGCTTGGCGAGCTCGAACAGTTCCGAGATCAACGCGCCGAGAGTCTCGCTCTGCTTGACGGCAATCTGCAGATAGTTGCGGCGCGTCTCCGCAACCAGGTCGTCGCCTTTCATGAGCAGCGTTTCCAGATAACCGCGAACCGCGGCAAGCGGCGTGCGCAAATCGTGCGAGACATTGGCGATCAGATCGCGGCGCAAATACACGTTCTCCTCACTGAGCTTGTTCTTCAGCGCTTCGATTTCCTCATAAGCCTGGACGTTGGCGATGGCGAGCGCGATCTGACTGGCGACCTCCTGCAGAAACTCGAAATCGCTTTGCGAAAACTGGTCTGTCGACTTGCTGCCGATACCGAGGATGCCTATCGTCTTGTCGCCGGCGACCAGGGGTAACGCGCAGTGCGAGCGGATACCGGCTTTGAGCAGACCCTCATCGAACGAATAGCAGCGCTCGTTTTGGAGATCGTTGCGCAACAGCGCCCGCTGGAAATCGAAAGGAATGTTGCCGCGCCTGCCGCGCACATCGAGCAAATGGCCGACGACAAGCTGATCGGGCGAGAACGAGCCGTCGAGCGCGTAAACGCGCAGATCGTCGATCGCCGGCTCGTAGATCGCAATCGCCGCCCGATCATGGGAAATCACGCGTTTCAAGGCCTCGCGCAGCGCGTGCAACAAATCCGATAGCTTGAGGCTTGTGATGATGGAATTGTTGAGCTGCAGAAGCGCGAGCTGGCGTTCCTGGGCTTTCAGCCGTTCGAGTTCGGCGCCGGCGCGCGCGGCAAAAGTCTGGATGACCGACAGTTCGCGCGGCAGCGATTGCATCGGACGGGTGTCGAGGACCACGAGGTGCCCGATGACCTGCATGGCGTGATCGAGCAGCGGCAATCCGAAATAGCTTTCGGCTTCGAGATCGACGAGATCGTGGTCTTCCGGAAACTGCGCCTGCAGCCGATCCGGAAAAAACGCGGTCTTGCCTTCGAGCACTACGCGGCACGGCGTTGCGGCGACATCGTATTCGAAGTTTACCCCGAAGCCATCCCCTTTCCAGAAAGCGCGGCTTTTTGCACGCTGCCGCCGCTCGCCCTGGCACTCCGCGACAAATACATAGCGGACGTCGATCGCCTGCGCGAGATTCCGCACCAGCGATTTGAAAAATTCGCCGTCCGTGACCGACACTGTGCCGGCAGCGATTGCAAGCAGCATCCGCTCCGATTGTTTGCGCTCGATGAACTGGCCGATCTCGGCGCCGATCACGTCGAAAACCTTGAGCAGATCGGCGTCGGGCGAACGCTTGTCGAAGCTGAGAATACCATTACGCCGAGAACATCGGCGCCGATCCGGATCGGAAAACCGAAGGCCGGCGTTCAGTCCGGCTTGGCCGCGATCGGGGCGCGGAAAATTGTCGTCGGCGCGCACGTCTTCGATCCACATCGCTTTGCCGTGAGCCCAGACTCGGCCTGGCAAGCCAATGCCGCGCGCGAAGCTTCGCCCTCTGCTCGCCACGGTGAATTCGGCCGCCGAAACCGAAGGCGCATGCCAGCCGTCTTCGCAGCGCAGCAACTGCGCGGCGCGATCGACCAGCCAGATCTCGCCCGTCGCCCAGCCGAGATTTTCGCAAACGGCCTGCAAAATCCGCGGCGCTGCTTCGTTCAGGGACGACGCTTCGGCGAGAACGCGCGCGACCGCGTATTGCGCGGCGAGCCGGCGCTCGGTGCGCGTCGTCATGTTGTCGATGATGCGATAAGGTTCGCGGCCTACGATGCTCTTGCCGTCATCGGAAACACGGGCTTCCATTGTTCGACTCCGCGGGCGAGCTAGCTGATTATGATGCTCTTTACGACGCTGGCGAGTGTCCTCCACAGTACATAGGCCACATCGAAAATAATAGCTGTTATTCCCGCGTGGATTCAACGCGAGGCAGCAGGCTGCGGAGAAATTCCGAACCTTCAAAGCAAACGGGTTCCCTTGGCCGCCCTGTGATGAAACTTTTAACTCGTCGCGAGATTTGCGTGATTTTCGCTGCGCACACTCGCATCACAGATCGGCGACGCCGTCTGTTCTTCCCTCAAACCACGGAAAGGAATTCGTCATGAACCAATCAGATCGCATCATCCGCTCTGCAATCGCCAGCTTGCTCGCGCTGGGTGTCGTCGGCAATGCCGGGCACGCCGTGGCCGCCAAAGGCGACAACGAAAAATGCGCGGGCATCGTCAAGGCCGGCAAGAACGACTGCGGTACCAGCTACAGCTCGTGCGCCGGATCGGCCAAGGTCGATAACGACAAGGAAGCCTGGGTTTATCTCCCCAAAGGCACGTGCGAAAAAATCGTCGGCGCGAGCATCACGACTTCCGCGCATGCGAAGCCCGGCGGTAAGTAAGGCGCGCAGCAACGCTACCCATCGCCAGGTAGTGCGACGTGCTTAGGTCGTCACCCCCATCCCGGCCTTCCCCCGTCCAGGGGGAAGGAGTACAGCGTTTCCGCGTCGAGCTAGAAGGGGTATCGCGCTCCGCCGTCGGGTGGGAAGGGGTAATGCATTCGACCAGCAACGGGATTCCCCCGCGCGCCGGGATTGGGTTGCGCGCACCGCATTACCGCGAATTGCTCGAACGTCTGCCCGATATCGGCTGGCTCGAAGTCCACAGTGAAAACTATTTCGGCGGCGGCCAGCCGCTGCATTTTCTCGAACGCGCGCGCCGGCATTATCCACTGAGCTTGCACGGCGTCGGTCTGTCGCTCGGTTCGACCGACAAGTTGTCGCACGAACATTTGAACCTGCTCAAATGGCTGATCGTGCGTATCGAGCCGGCGATGGTTTCCGAGCATCTGTGCTGGGGCTCGATCGGCGGGCGTCATCTGAACGACCTGCTGCCTTTGCCGTACACCGAAGAAGCGCTCGCTCTGGTCTGCTCGCACGTTGGCGAAACGCAGGATTTTCTGGCGCGCCAAATCTTTGTCGAAAACGTTTCGAGCTATTTGCAGTTCACGCATTCGACCTTGCCGGAATGGGAGTTCGTGCGCGAAGTCGCGGCGCGCACCGACTGCGGCATTTTGCTCGACGTCAACAACATCTATGTGAATTCGATCAATCATGGTTTCGACGCGTCGCGTTATCTGCGCGGCATTCCGCGCGCGGTCGTCGGCGAGATCCATCTGGCCGGCTTCGATGCCGGAGCCGATTGCCTGATCGATACACACGCGAAGCCGGTCGCCGATGCCGTGTGGTCGCTGTATCGGGAAGCGGTCGCACGCTTCGGACCGACGCCGACCTTGATCGAATGGGATGCCGATATTCCCGCGCTCGACGTGCTGCTCGCGGAAGCGCGCAAAGCGGATTCATCAATGGAGGCGCGCTATGCACTCGCTTCGTGATCAGCAGCGCACATTCGCCGCCAGCCTGCTGGCGTCCGCGCATTGCGACGCCATCCTCGCCCGCCCGGGCATGGACGCGGACGCGCGGCTCGGCATCTATCGCAACAACGTATTCAGCAATTATCGCGAGGCGCTGCGCGCGGTTTATCCGGTCATCGAGCGCCTCGTCGGCAGCGAGTTCTTCCGCCATGCGGCCAATCGCTTCATCGCAACGCACGAATCGGTGAACGGCTACCTGCATCGTTTCGGCGAAGGCTTCGCCGATTTCCTGCAAGGTTTTCCGGGCGCCGAACACCTCGTTTTCCTGAGCGATACCGCGCATCTGGAATGGCTGATTCACGAATCGTTTCATGCCGCGGACCATGCGCCGTTAGCGCTGCGGCGCCTGGCGGAAATCGGCCCGGGAGCAGTACGGCGCCCTGCGCTTCGAGATGCATCCGGCTTGCCGCCTGTTCGCATCGCCGTATCCGGTGCATCGCATCTGGCAGACAAATCAGCCGGAAGAACGCGGTGACGACCACGTCGATCTGGCCAGCGGCGGTGTCACGCTGCTGGTGCACCGCCGCGATTTCACTGTGGCGCTCGAACCGCTGGAAAAAAACGATTTCGCGTTGCTCAGCCTGATCGCCGCCGGGCAGCGTCTTGTGCTCGCCTGCGACCACGTGCTGCAAAGCGAGCCGGCATTTGACGCTGCGGTGTTTTTGCAGCGGCGCGTAATGGATGGGACGTTGGTGGATTTTCGCGTAGCGGGTTTTCGTTAAAGGAGATAACGATGGAATTAGCGGCAAACAGAACGCAGACAATCAAGCGCGGTATCGGCTTTATCGATCGCTTCCGGCTTGCAACGCGCGTGCTCGAAGGGCTCAGCACCGTCCTCGATCTCGCGCTTCGCGTGTGGGTGGCGAACGTATTTTGGAAATCGGGACTGACCAAGATCGCGAGCTGGGATACGACGCTCGCGCTGATCGAAAACGAATATACCGTTCCTCTGCTGCCGCCGGAACTCGCGGCCGTGCGCGGCGCCGGCGCCGAAATATTTTGCCCGTGCTGCTGGTGCTGGTGCTGGGGCTGGGCTCGCGATTTGCTGCATTTGCGCTGTTCGTGTTCAACATCATCGCCGTGATCTCGTATCCCGATCTGTCGGAAGCCGGACGTACCGAACATTTTTACTGGGGCTTTTTGCTGCTTGTCACCTTGTTCCACGGGCCGGGCAAGCTGTCGATCGATCATCTGATCAGCCGCAAATTTTCAACGCGAGGCGCCGTATGAACGCCCCCGTCATCTGCGCGCCGTGCGAAAACCGGCTGCATCAAACCAGCATCCGCGAAACCACGCTCGATGGACAACGCGCGATCGTCACCGGCGCCAATTCGGGTATCGGTGAGTCGATTGCGCGCGGCCTGGCCGAGGCCGGCACCGCGGTGGTCCTGAATTACGTGACCGGCGCCGAGCGCGCCGACGAGATCGTCGCCGACATCATCGCGGCCGGCGGCAAGGCGTCGCCGTCAAGGCCGACGTCAGCAACGAGTCGGAAGTGCAAGCGATGTTCCGCCGCACCTGCGCCGAATTCGGCAGCGTCGACATTCTGGTTGCCAACGCCGGCCTGCAGCAGGATGCCCCGCTGCACGAAATGACGCTGACGCAATGGAACAAGGTCATCGCGGTCAACCTGACCGGCCAGTTCCTGTGCGCGCGCGAAGCCCTGCGCGAATTTCTGCGGCGCGGCGTGCTGCGCGACATCTCGTGCTCGGCAGGCAAGATCATCTGCTTGTCGTCCGTGCATGACACGATTCCGTGGGCTGGGCACGTGAACTATGCGG
>JACDAM010000298.1 GCA_013695435.1 Burkholderiales bacterium
CGGCACGCATCGTCAGTCTCGCCGCCGCGCGTGGGCAGCAGCTCGAAGCGCGTGCCGCGGATGATCAATTCGGTGGGCCGATCAACGGTGACGTCCGGCTTGTAGCTCAGTACGTCGGCCAGTTGGAATTCCTTGCCGAAGAACAGTTGCAGCCCCGCCGGGTTCGCCATTGCGTCGTGGGCAAGCTCGTCCTTGTAGTTGCCGCGGCCGATGAATCGCGGTGATGGGCTGAGACTTCGGAAGTAGCGCTGTCCGCCGACATGGTCCCAGTGCGCGTGGGTGACCAGCACGGTCGTCAGTGGAGGAAGCGATGGAACGCGGGCGCGCAATGCTTCGTGGGCCGCACGCGCTGCGTCGGCCCGGGTGCCGGCATCTATCGCGATCAACTCGCGCCGGTCCGCCGAAACGACGAAGTAGTACTCGGTGAATTCGAAGCCGGACAGGAGATATACCGCGCCCGGCACGACTTCGCGGATCAAGCGTGACGAGAACGTGTGCCCGGCGACAGGGGCTTCCGAAAACGGAGTGGTGAATGTCGCGGGCCTGGTCTCGCTCGCGAAGCCACTGAGCGTTTGATAGCGCCGCGCAGCAGCGTCTTCCCCGCGTTGGCGGTGCAGGGCGGCCAGGTGGAAGTACACCTCGCGCATCCAGCCCAGGTTCGGGGCCTTGTCGGCGTGCGCGAGGCACCAGACCAGATCCTGCATCGCAGCGGCGCGCTCACCAAACAAACCTGGCACCTGTGCGCGCACCACGCCCGACATCCAGCGCGCGACGAACAACTCGCCCCCGCTGAGCCGCTTGGCTTCGTCGAGCTGCTTCAGCGTGTCGCGCACCCAACCGGGCCGCTTCAGCAGGAAGACATCGTCCGCGTGGCCCGCTCGCAGCGACGCGACCGCCGTCAGGTACATAGCTTTTGCACATCATCCAGCCCGGCTTCGAAGCGCTTGAGCACGCCATTGAAATAGTCGATGCCTTCGGCATGGCGGCCCGCATTGGCAAACTGGGACATCAGCAGGAAGATCAGTTGCGGATCTGAGGGCGGGCGCCACTGGTTCACCTGCTTCAGGTAAGCAAGCTCCGGACGCTGTGCGTCTGTCGATGTGGCCGCTTGCGCCAGCAGCGCCGGCAGCCCGGCGCAAAAGGTAACTACTACGAGGAAATGGAAGAATCGAGTCATGGTAGACCTCCTTTGGGATAGGCTTTGAGATAGGTGCCGTAACTTGCATTATGCAAGTCACTAGCCATACTGTAGTCACTTGCAGAAAAGAAGTCAAGCAGGTAAGCTGTAGCGATGGCAAAGACCTACGAAATCAACGAATGCCCGGTGGCGAGGACGCTGGATTTGATTGGCGAGCGCTGGACCATCCTGCTGCTGCGGGACTTGCTGCTGCAGGGGCCGCGACGGTTTCAGGACTTTCAGACGTCATTGCCGGGGATCGCGCCCAACATCCTCTCAGCGCGCCTGAAGTCCCTCGAAGACAACGGACTCGTGCGTCGGGATCTCTACAACGACCGCCCGCCGCGGCTCGAGTACGTTCTTACCGACAAGGGAAAGAGTCTGGGATCGATCCTGAAGGCAATACGCGACTGGGGCGTCAAGCACAGTTGATAGCGCTCCCGGCCTCCTCGCCCGTATAGCGCCGCCGTCAGGCCGACTTTCTTCGGCTGACAACCTGTTGGATCGTCCGCACGTCGGTCGATAAGGACTTGTCCGGGAGTTGCGATGCCGAGCCTAATTGTCCGGCATGCGCTCTTGCTTCCAAACGTCCAGCATTGCCTCGACTTCCGCTTCGCGAATTTTCGGCAGCCCTTCGTCGATTTCATACCAGGGCAGTTGCGTGTCTACGAAGATATGGTTGCTTGGTCGCCCTTCCCCCGAATTATCGAGTGAACCAACGGTGACGTTCGTCAACCAATCGTTCTCCGGATCCAATGCCTGCCATACGAGGCGCGAACCGCAGTCCTCACAGAATCCGCGTTTGCCATGCTTTGAAGAGACGTAGTACTTCGGCTTGGATTTCGTAAAAATCAGCGTGCCGGCTTTTATCGGCACCGTGATCTCGGCAGGTTGGCCGCTGCTTTTCTGGCACATGCGGCAGTGGCAGTAGTAACCACTTTTGAGAAACACTTGTGCCTCGTAGCGGACTTTTCCGCACAGGCAGCCTCCGGTCACTTTTTTTGGCGTATCCCGCATGGGTTTCCGGCGATATGTTGGCGCACGTTCGCGATCGGCTAACGTCGCAGAGGAATGAGTGCGCGCAGTTGCGCATCGCGCAAGAACGATCCGCCCCAGACCATCAAGCCAAGATAGCCCGCGAACAGGAGGTGGCTGAAGATCGGGCTGCCGACGCGCAGGTGGGTGGCGATTGCGCCGCCGAACAAGCCTGTCAGCAGGATCGCACCCAGAACGGAAGTTCGCGGGATCGCGTAAAGCACCGTCAACGCCAGTGTGAGTATGCCGAGCCCGAAAACCACGCCGCGCGGATACCCGAGCCGCTCTGTCGTCTCCAGCGCGATATCCAGTTCCATCACTTTGATGACGCCGTCGAACAGCAGGAACACAACGGCCAACCCGGTGATGATGCGTCCCGCCCAGCGCGCCGTCCTGGAGGTCGGGCCTGCCTGAGTATTCGTTTGCATGTGTCCTCCCGGATATCTTTCAATCGGATCGGTCTCTACGGCTCGTTTCAACCCTGGTTTATCGCGTCCGGCTCCATGTAGATGAGCTCCCAGATATGACCATCAAGGTCCTGAAATCCATGCTGGTACATGAACCCGTAGTCCTTGGAATCCATAGGCGTGGTTCCGCCGCCGGTGACTGCCTTGCGCACCATTTCATCGATCTTCGCGCGGCTTTCGGACGATAAGCACACCAGCACTTCCGTGCTTTTCGTCGCATCGCAAATTTGCTTCGGAATAAAAGTCTTGAACTTCGCTTC
>JACDAM010000299.1 GCA_013695435.1 Burkholderiales bacterium
ACACGAAAGTCGCGAATGCCGCCGTGCCGACCAGGCCAAGGAACAGGGTCGCCAATATCGCCAGCACCAGCCGCTTCGAGCGCAAACCCGCAAACAGGATGACGCAGACCAGCGCGAACGACGCCGCTGTCGCGATGCCGGCGCCCTGATGCACGCTTTCCAGTTCTTCGTCGTCGATCGCGGCCGAACCGGTCAATCGAATATTCAATTTGCCGCCAGCGTCGCGCGCCTCTGCTTCCATCGCGCGCGCGAGGCCGTGTGCGCGATCGAGAGCGGCGCCGGCGCGCCGAACGCTGTCGTCGTCGAGCGCCGGCTGCACCAGAACGAAGCCGCGCGGTTTTTCCTGGCGCAGTTCATCGCCGCCTAGCAAATCCTGCCACGAACGCCGGTAGGCGCTGCCCTGCAGTTCGGCTTCGATCGCAGCGCTCACGCTATCGAGCATAGCCTTGATGCGCGTCTGGTAATCGACGCTGAGCGGTTCGTCGAGCGCCCGGCCCAAGGTCGTGAACAGACCGTTCAGGCTGGGGTCCTGCGCCAGCGAACCGAGGAAAGGCGCGGCCTCGGTCAAACGCTCGCTGAGCTTCCACAACTCGTCTAGATCGAGATAAAGCAGGCCGTGTCGTGAAAAAAATTCGGGTTGCGATGGCAGATAAACCGCCTTGAACAATTCCGGCGCGGCTTTGAAGTGCGCGGCCAATCGCTCCGCGGCGTCGGATGCCTGTTCGGCGGAGGCGGCATCGACGACGGCGACAAAAGGCTTGTCGAATTGCGGAAAGTTGCGCTCGAGTTGCTGCTCGAGCTGGCGAAAGCGCAGGCTATCGTCGAGCATGTTGGCGATGCTGGTATCGACCGCCAAATGCGTGAACACGTAAGCGATCAGCAGCACGCCCAGAACAGCGGATGCCGCGAGCACGCCGCGGGCATGCGCGACCGACGCCGCGACCAATGCGCCGACTGCCCGTTCGCCTCGCCTTGCGGCGGCTTCTAGCATGTCGCGCGGGGCGCCGTATCGGGCAGAGCTGACATTCCCGTATCCGGGCGCGGATGCGGATCTATGCCGGCAACGCAGGCCGACGGGAAAGCATGATCGCGCGCGTTTCTGGCAGGAGTGGCTGATTCAGGAAAATCGGTACGGCGCCAGGCAATAAGCGGCATGCGGAAAAATGGAATTGAAAACTTCGGTTGGATTCACGGCAAGCGGGCGCATCACCGGATTGCATTTCCCGTAATCGCTTGCTATGTCAAACGACTAACCACGCAGCTCGGTTAACGATGAAAGTCGTGAAGAAGGGCGATTTTAGTCGGTTTGACGCTATAATGTCTGCATTCCCGGGCGGCCGATTGCGCGTCCGCTGGAGCGTTCTCGACGAAAACGAAAGCGCCCGCGCCGTGGGATGCAAGCAAAGCATTTGTTCCGAAGCAATCTCGTTCGCTAAAATCACGTCGAAAGTGCCACGAGAATTCTGCCCCCGGCTCTCATTGCAATCCTCTCGATCCGGGTTATTCGGCGATTCGTCGTATCCCGGGTGAACCGAAGACGGTCAGGTAAGGTCGATTTAGTCTGCTCTCCATGTAAACCAGCTTTCCACAGGAATAATAATGGGCATTCCCCTTATACAAAAATACCGTGTTGGCCGCTATATCCTGGGTCAGAAACTGCGCGGCGTGAAGCGCTATCCGGTGGTGTTGATGCTGGAGCCTCTGTTCCGCTGCAATCTCGCCTGCGTCGGCTGCGGCAAAATCGATTACCCTGAAGAGATCCTGAACCGCCGCCTTAGTGTGCAGGAATGCCTGGCTTCGGTCGATGAATGCGGCGCCCCCATCGTTTCGATTCCGGGCGGTGAGCCTTTGATTCACAAGGATATTGTGCCGATAGTCGAAGGCATCATCTCTCGCCGCAAATTCGTTTACCTGTGCACCAACGCGCTGCTGCTGAAAAAGCGGCTGCACGAATTCCAGCCTTCGCCGTATCTGACTTTTTCGGTCCATCTCGACGGCTTGAAGGACAGGCACGACGCTTCGGTCTGCCGCGACGGTGTCTTCGACAAGGCCGTCGAGGCCGCGAAACTCGCGCTCGAAGCCGGCTTTCGCGTGACGTTCAACTGCACGCTGTTCCAGAACGAATCGCCCGACGAAGTCGCCGCATTCATGGACTTCGCCAATGAAATCGGCGTCGAAGGGGTTACGATTTCGCCCGGCTACAGCTATCAGCATGCGCCGCAGCAAGATGTTTTTTTGCGCCGTTCCGCGAGCAAGCGCCTGTTCCGCGAAATCTTCAAGCGCGGAAAGACACGACGGGGCGAGCGCAAATGGCGCTTCAACCAGTCGAGCCTGTTCCTCGATTTCCTGGCCGGCAATCAGACCTACCAGTGCACGCCGTGGGGCAACCCGACGCGCAATGTTTTCGGCTGGCAGAAGCCATGTTACCTGCTCGTCGATGAAGGCTACGCAACAACCTTCAAAGAGCTGATCGACGATACTGCCTGGGAAAAATACGGCAACGGCCGCAATCCGAAATGCGCGGATTGCATGGTGCATTGCGGATACGAGCCGTCGGCGATAGACGATACTTTCATGCGCCCGTTGCGCGCGTTGCAAGTATTTTTGCAGGGCCCGCGAACCAGTGGGCCATTCGCGCCCGAGCTTCCCATTCTTTATCCCGAAGAGTCGCACGGCGCGCGGCCGATCAAGTTTTATCCGATGGGCAAAACCGCCGAACAGGACAGCAGCCGGTAATGCTGTGGGCGGCGCTGACACTGGCCATCTGGCTAGGCCTGTTGTGCCTGCCGTTTCAACCGTGGCGTACGCGCGAACGGCTGGATAGCGCGCGGCCTCGCGCCGGCACTGATCCATACGCGCGCGTGGGCGACTTGAACGCTGACCTCAGCGATGTCTGCGCGGTGGTGCCGGCGCGTGACGAAGCCGCTCACATCGGTGCAACGCTCGCCGCACTGCTGCGGCAGGGACGTGATCTTGATGTCATCGTGATCGACGATCAATCATCCGACGGCACTGCAGATATCGCCGGGCGCGCGGCGAACGTGCGAGTCGTTACCGGGCAGAGTGTGCCTGCAGGCTGGACCGGAAAACTGTGGGCGCTCGAACAAGGGTGCTCGCTTATCGACAAGCGCGACAAGTGCTACACGCTGTTGCTAGATGCCGATATCGAATTGCAGCCCGGCCTGATCGCGGCGTTGCGCGATAAAATGCAGCGCGAACAGTTGCAGTTCGCTTCGCTGATGCCGGCTCTGCGCATGACCGGGTTTTGGGAAAAGCTGCTGTTGCCGGCCTTCGTCTACTTCTTCAAACTTTTGTATCCGTTTCGGTTGGCGAACGACGTGCGTTTCCGAAAACTCGCTGCCGCTGCCGGCGGTTGCATCCTGCTGGAAACGCGGGCGCTCGACCAGATCGGCGGTTTCGTGGCACTGAAGGATGCGTTGATCGACGACTGCACCTTGGCGCGCCGCGTGAAAGCCGCCGGTTTCAATACCTGGATCGGGCTCACCCATTCGGCGCGCAGCCTGCGCCCCTACAGCGATCTCGCGGCAATCTGGAGTATGGTTGCGCGCTCGGCTTATACCCAGTTGCACTATTCGCTGCCGATGCTGGCGGCGCTCACGCTAATTTTTGCCCTGGCGTTCTGGCTGCCGGTTTACATGGCGGTTTTTGCGCCATTTGGGGCAGGCTGGCTTGCCGTGGTCGCGCTGATCGCCATGGCGGCGAGTTACGTGCCCGTGCTTCGTTTCTACGATTTGTCGAAGGTGTGGGCGCTGGCCCTGCCGCTGATCGCGACCTTGTTTCTATTCATGACCTGGACATCGGCTTTGCGCTATCACCGCGGCGAACGCGCGCGCTGGAAAGGCCGGGTTTACGATCGGAGCGAAGCCGGGCGCGCCGGCGATCGCCTCTATCCGGAGACGGTCACGACGGCGCTTCCGCAAAAACTATCGCGATGACGACCAAGCCGGCGGCAACGCCCGAAATACCATCGTCTGACGCCCAGTATCAGAACGAGATTCTGCAAGGCGTCTCGCGCACGTTTGCGCTGACCATACCGCAATTGCCGGATGCCCTGCGGCCGGCAGTCGTCAACGCTTACCTGCTGTGCCGCATTGCCGATACCATAGAAGACGAAGTCGCGCTGACGGCCGCGCAGAAGCGCCAGTTCGCGCAGCAGTTCATCGATATCGTTGCCGGGCGCGCGGCAGCCGAACCATTCGCTGCCGCCCTGTCCGCTTTGCTGTCGGAGCAAACGCTGGCCGCCGAGCGCGAACTCGTTGCCAACTCGGCGCGCGTGCTGCGCATCACGCATGCATTGACGCCGGCGCAGCAATCAGCATTACTGCGTTGCGTGACCGTGATGGCGAATGGCATGGCGCTGTTTCAGGCCAACAAAACGCCGCAAGGCCTGGCCGATCTTGCCCAGCTCGACAGTTATTGTTATTTCGTCGCTGGCGTGGTCGGCGAAATGCTGACTGAGCTTTATTGCGATTATTCCGACGAAATCAGGGCGAGACGCGAGGTCATGCTCAGGCTTGCGGTATCGTTCGGGCAGGGCTTGCAGATGACGAACATTCTTAAAGACATCTGGGAAGATCGCAGTCGCGGCGCCTGCTGGCTACCGCAGGATATTTTTCGCCGGCATGGCTTCGAACTGAGCGACCTCAACCCAGGCCAGCACGACGCGAAGTTCGGCGACGGCCTCGGCGAACTGATCGCCATTGCGCACGCGCATCTCGAAAATGCGTTGACGTACACGCTGATGATTCCGCGCCGCGAAAAAGGCATACGCAGATTCTGCTTCTGGGCGCTCGGCATGGCGGTTTTGACCTTGCGTAAAATCAATCGCCACCGCGACTTCACTTCGGGCAGGCAGGTCAAGATTTCTCGGCGCTCGGTCAAGGCGACCATCGCCGCAACGCATCTGACGAATAACAGCGACGCGGTCGCGCGCCTGATGTTCAATCTCGCCGCCAGCGGCCTGCCGAAAGCAGCCGCAAGCCGACCGAACGTATTCTCCCCAGCAACAACGATCATCAAAAAATCAGATGTGGGACCGGTTCACTGAATCGCTGCTGCCGCCATCGGGCAACGCTCTTGCGGACGAGCCGCTGTCGTACGTGCCGGCGGCGCCCGCGCGCCGCTCTGCCCGGTCGACAGACTACGCGACCAGCACGCCATTCATCGCTGAACTGAAGCACGGGATACGTGACGCTCGTCGAGCCCTGCTCGGCTTGCAAAAGCCCGACGGCCACTGGTGCTTCGAGCTCGAAGCCGATTGCACGATACCGGCCGAGTACATCCTGATGATGCATTTCATGGATGAGATCGATGCCGCGCTCGAGCGCAAGATTGCGGTCTACCTGCGCGCGCGCCAATCGGCAGCGCACGACGGCTGGTCGCTGTATCCGGGCGCGGCTTTCGATATGAGTTGCTCGGTCAAAGCCTATTACGCGCTGAAGCTCGCTGGCGACGATGTCGATTCAGCGCCCATGATTCGCGCTCGCGCCGCTATTCTGGCGAACGGCGGCGCCGCCCGCTGCAATGTGTTTACGCGCATCGCGCTAGCCTTGTTCGAGCAGGTGCCGTGGCGCGCCGCGCCGCTGGTTCCGGTCGAGATCATGCTGCTGCCGCGCTGGTTTCCGTTTCATCCGGGCAAGGTCTCCTACTGGTCGCGCACGGTCATGATCCCGCTTTCGATCCTGTGCAGCCTGAAAGCGCGCGCGAAGAATCCGCGCGGCATCTCAATTGCGGAGCTTTTCACGATTCCGCCCGAGCAGGAAAATAATTACTTTCCGGTGCGCTCGGCGCTGAACCGGGCGTTGCTGGGCATCGAACGAATCGCGTTTCGTTTCGAGCGATTCGTTCCCGCCCGCGTGCGTGCGCGAGCCATCGCGAAAGCCGAGCAATGGATCATCGAGCGGCTGAATGGCGAAGATGGCCTGGGCGCTATTTTTCCGGCCATGGTCAATGCATATGAAGCCTTGGCGCTGCTTGGCTATGGGCCCGAAAATTTGCATCGCGCGACGGCGAAGCGGGCGCTCGAAAAACTGCTGGTGGTCGGCGAAGAATCCGCTTATTGCCAGCCTTGCGTATCGCCGGTGTGGGATACGGCGCTTGCCTGCCTCGCGCTGCAGGAGGCCGACGGCGACGGCAAGTCCGCCTCGTCCCCGTCCCGCGTGAAGGTGCGGCGCGCACTCGATTGGCTTACTGCGAGGCAACTGGATAGCGAACCCGGCGATTGGCAGCACGCAAGGCCGGCATTGCGCGGCGGCGGCTGGCCTTTTCAGTATGGCAACGACCATTACCCCGATGTCGACGACACCGCGGCGGTCGGCTGGGCGATGCAGCGTGCGCATGATCCGCGCTATGCCAAACCGTTACAGCGCGCGGCGCAATGGGTTGCCGGCATGCAATCGAAAAACGGTGGCTTTGCCGCGTTCGACGTCGACAACACGCATTACCATCTGAACGAAATCCCGTTTGCCGATCATGGTGCCCTGCTCGATCCGCCGAGCGCCGATGTCAGCGCGCGCTGCATCGCCTTCCTCGGCCTGAACGATGCCGCGTTTTATGCCGATCGCATTAGCAGCGCCGCGAGTTATCTTTGCAGCGAGCAGGAAAGTTGCGGAGCATGGTTCGGGCGCTGGGGGACCAACTATATTTACGGGACGTGGTCGGTGCTGACGGCGCTCGAAGCAGCCGGCGTATTGTTCGATTCGCAAGCGGTCGCAAGCGCCGTGCAGTGGCTGAAGCGAGTGCAGCGCGACGATGGCGGCTGGGGCGAAAGCAACGACAGTTATCTCGATGATGCGGTGCCGGGAACGCACGCGAACAGCACGGCATTTCAAACCGCGTGGGCGATGCTTGCGCTGATGGCCGCCGGTGAAGCCGGATCGGAGGCCGTCGCGCGCGGTGCGGCTTATCTGCTGCGCGCGCAACGCGACGACGGCCTGTGGCGCGACGACGAATTCACCGCGCCCGGTTTTCCGCGCGTTTTTTATCTGAAGTATCACGGCTACGACAAATACTTCCCGCTGTGGGCGCTGGCGCGCTACCGCCATCTGCTGCCGGCGGAAGACCGGATTGCAGCCGGCGACAAGCCGGCGCTGCAAGCGCAGACGATGCTCGTCGACTGCAGTTAACGCTGTTTAGGCGCACACGCAAAGCTGCCCAACGTCACCGGCATCGTCGCTCCCTTACCACTCGAAGCACGCTGTCTTGCGCATGTGCAATTCGGCTTCCAGAAAAACATCGCCCTCGCCGATGTCGGCTGGATTTGCGTCTCCGGCATGGGCGCTGCGAACGCA
>JACDAM010000300.1 GCA_013695435.1 Burkholderiales bacterium
GATTTATACCGGCCTTGTTTACCGCGGCCCGGGTTTGGTGGAAGAGATCGCAGCGGCGCTAAAAGACTAGCGGCGGTTCGGTGCGCGCGATAACAATGCGGATTGCGGCGGCTCGGATGGGGCCAACAACGCTCCGCACCGGTTTCAGTTAGTGGCGCCGCGCCGCGCTAAGCCTCCTCATTCCGGCCGGCGCCGCTATTCAAGATCCGTCGGGTCGTTGAATAGCACCGGCAACCGGATGTTGCCATGTCCGAATTGCGGAAAGCCTGCCGCGTTGCGGTCGCCTGGATTCAGATTCGACGCGGTATCGTCGGGCGGAAAAATAATCAGCGAATTGAGAAAGCCGAGCAATGCGCCGCGCGCATTGTCTCCGAGCTGCGCGAATTGATCTCGCGCCACCCGGGCCTCGCCGCCGTGACGCAGGATCGCTTCGCTGAGATTGATGCTGCGCCCATCGTGGCCGTAAGGTGCAGTGCTGCCGACGCCCCATAGCGGCGTGGTCAAGAATTCCTTGCGCAGTGTGCCGTCGTAGTCGCGCTCGTAAAAGCCGGCGCCGACATCGTGGCGTTTGAAGTCGGTAAAGATATTCCTGACCAGAAACGGCTCCAGCTTCGGCTGTTTCAAGGCGGGCCAGCCGCTTCCGTCATCCTTGATTTTGATGGATGTGGCGGCGGTCGCGAACAGGTTGTTGAAAATACCACGCTCAGTATCGTAAACCGTCTCGACGTCTCCAACACGTCTGTCGCGCCTGATCGGCAGATCCTGAATGTGGCAGCCGCCGCAGCCGATGCGGTGAAAAATCTTGAGGCCGCGTGCCGTCGTCTGGTCCTGCTCGTACGTTCCCGGCTTGAAATAATTAAGCAGGTAAAACTCGAGATGATCGACAAGACTTACCGGTATTTCGTTGGAAACGCCATCCTGATCCGGGTCTGCCGCGGCGTTTTTGGGCGGCGCCTTGATCCGGTCGGCCGAACCATCGAGCACCATTCCGGACGGCGTCGTTATCTTTCCACCCGCGGCGGCGCTCGCCAGATCGGGATCGACCGCCTGTAATCCCATTTCATCCTGCAAGGCGCCGACGACGAATTCATGAATCGAGATGGTATCGCCGTGCGCAAAGAATGGGCGCAGCCTGAGGTCGGCATTGACGCCCTGCACCCAGGTCGTGTCGATCGAGCCATCGGGGCTGGCAGTAATGAACCCGTAGTAAATTCCCTTGCTGCTCAACGGCACGGTAATCGCTTTGCGGCCCGCCTTGGCGCCGGCAATGGCGAGGTCCCGCGTGTGTCGTAAATCAGCGGTGATCTCGTCGGCAAGCATTTCCTTCAAACCAAGGCCGAACAAATGCGGCGCATCGCGGCTGTCCGGCCGGGTGGCGACCGTCCCGCCGACGCCACCGGAACCACGCGGACGCCCATGACAAGCCGCGCAGCTATCAGCAAAGCCGGCGCCGATCGCGAGATTGCTATTGATGTCACCCGCGCCATCGCCGACAGCCGGTCCAAGGCCTTCGGCCCTGGTGAACTTGCGCTGGAATAATTGGCGGCCGCGTCGTACCGAACGAAACGGATCGCGATTGATAATGAAAATCGAAGAGTTCGGCGTTGCCAGATCGCCGCGGCCGGCGCCGATTTGCTCGGCGAGCGATTTGGCGATGCCATCGTCGGCGAGATTCGGCGCCCTAGTTTTGTCGATGCTTTGGGCATGGGCCGGTACGTCCGACATGGTCAGTAGCCACAAGGAGATGAGGAGCGGCAGCAGATTCCGCGTTGAAGCGTTTCGATAAATTTCGTATGCGAGTTGCATGATGATCTCCTTGGACGCTTCCAGGGCCGCAATAAGCGCGAGCTATGCTTCTGCACCGCCGGTTTAGAAATCGAGGGAAGCAGTGAAGACCACTTTAGGTCATGGCGAACGTCAACTCTGCATGCAATGGCGCGGAATCGCCGTGTAATATTCACGATCAGGAGGTGTCCGCGAACCCTGCATCTGCAACCGTAACCCGGACGCAGTGAAGCCGAATCCGGGAACATCAATTTCCCGGATTGCGCAGCGTTTGATGCGGGCTACGCCATGCCCTGCGCTCATCGAAATGAAAAAGGGCGCGAACCGCTTCGCGCCCTTGCGTGCCTTGCAGGAGCGAGTTCCTCGCTACTCTATCGCGCGCCACTCGACAACGTAGTCGGTCGGCGACGTGAAGTAGCCTTTGTATGCGACCTTCTCGCCCATCTTTTTGCCGAGGCCCGGTTTGACGTTCACCGCCTCCCCTTCGAAGCGCGTATCCGGCTGGCCTTTGTCGCTCATCGTCGTTTTGATTTTGCCTTCGTGTTTATAGATCGCGGTTTCGCCGTCTTTTGAAATCGTCGTGTAGCCGCGCCCCGACCCGGTCCCGTTAACGATATCGACGAATTCGCGCGCCGAGACTTTGGCGCCATCGACCGAGCCGCCAATCGCCGGCCCGCTCGCATTGCCGAGATAGATCGCGTGGCCTTGCGCGTCTTCGACCGGTATCGGCTGGTTCTCGGTGTACTTCATGTTGAATTTGCCGCTGTCTGCTGCGGAAACCGGCGCAACCGCGCATGCTGTTGCCAAGGCGATCAGGCTGCCGAATACCGCGCTGCCCGCGGCGCGTTTGAAAGATGCTGTGCTCATGATGATTCTCCTCTGGGGTTACGATGTGACCGCTTGCATTGTCTTCACCAGCTTGCGCGACGCTTATGCTTTCGGCATTTTGGGGCGCTCTTTACGCGGGCGTCGCCGGATTTTCGGCGAAACCGCAGCGAGAATGTCCCAAAGCCCCCGCATGTCAGTAAAGCTCGCACTGGTGCCGCGCTCCACCGTTTCCACGATGCCGACCACGTGCGCGTGGTCTTGCGGATTGCGGCGGTAAATCCGAACGATGTAGCTGTCCATGTGTGATGTTCTTCCGCTGCTTTACCGACAACGCCAGATTAGTGTGCGCGGGTTTACCGATAACTTACGGATTGAGAATTGCTGATAAGGTCGAAGCGAATTTAGGCTGTCGAAAAACGACTGCGCTCGCCAATACGTCGTTGCTCGATACTGGTCAGAGTGAGCGCCGGCAGCGAAACATCGATCGCGACGCCGAGATAAATCGAGCCAGTCTGATGACTAAATATTAAAAGTGATGTGATAAACTGCAAATTAGCATCACTATTCAAGGATAAGCATCATGCCGCGAACGACCCTGGCTTTAGACGACGAAGTCTTCGAACTCGCCAAAGACTACGCGAAAAACCGCTCGCTAACCCTCGGCAAGGCAGTGTCAGACCTGGTACGGCGCGGGCTGCGAGCGCGGCCTGGCGTACGCGAAATCCATGGATTGCTCGTCTTTGAATTACCTGCCGATTCGCCGCGGGTAACTCCGGATTCAATCAAGCGTCTCGAGACAGACGATCTGTGAGCGGCTTTCTGCTCGATGTCAACGTGCTCGTGAGCCTGTTGTGGCCGGCCCACATTCATCACGAAGCGGCGCAGAAATGGTTCGCGGAGAATTCCAGAAACGACTGGGCGACGACGCCCATTACTCAAGCCGCATTCGTGCGTATCGTCTCGAACCCTGCGTTCTCCAGGGATGCTGTCGTTCCCGACATAGCGCTCGAATTGCTCCTGCACAACCTGAAACACCGCCATCATCGCTTTTGGCCCGACGATCTGGGCTACGGCGAATCCGTTGCGGATTTCAGGCCGCGGCTCATCGGGCATAAACAGGTGACCGACGCCTATCTGCTCGGCTTGGCCAGGCATCACAAAGGGAAACTGGCGACTTTCGATCAGGGAATTTCAGGTCTCACCACGCGCGATGACCAAAAGCTCATCGAACTGCTTCCGCAGCCTGAATGAGTGGCTCTGTTCTGCCTTCCTTCATTCGGTTGCACTCAACTATCCAATAACAGAATCCGATCACGTTGCGCGTAGCGATTCATACAGCGTATCCGAGGCGGGAGAAGGCGCGATGCCGAGGGTGACGGACAGAGTTTGGCGCAGCCGGCGATAAGCCGCGATACCTTCGGCGCGGCGCTCGAGCTGCCGGTAGCAGCGCATGATGCCTTGATAAAACTCCTCGGCGAGATCGTCGGCCTCGAGGCCGCGCTGATAGCATCCGAGCGCCTGTTCCCAGCGCTCCTTTTGCATCAGCGCTTTGGAGCGCGCGCTGATATGACGAATGAATTTCGCACGCAGGCGTTCGCGGGTCGATAGTGCCCATGGCTCTTCGAGATCGGCAGCGAGAAAAGCGCCGCGATAAAGCGCAAGCGAATTGTCGAGCGCAGCGTCGAATGCCGCGGCCGGCTCGTCGCGGTTAGCGCCGTTTGCGCCGCGAGCGGTTTCGGCCTGCGTCATCAGGCGCTCGAACGCCCACGCATCGACCCAGCAACGGCTTTCGTTCAGGCTGATGCAGCCTTCGCGGACCACGATCAAATCGTTATCGCCGAGCAGCTTGCGCAACCGGTGTACGGCCGAATTCAGCGCTTCCTGGGCCGCGTCGCCTTCCTCGTCCGGCCACAGCGCATCGGCCAGATGCCGCTGCGGCACTTCGTGCCGGCCGAACGCGATAATGGCTTTCAACAACGCGATCGGCTTCTTCGGCGCCTT
>JACDAM010000301.1 GCA_013695435.1 Burkholderiales bacterium
CCGCCAAACGCAAAACCGGCGGCGCCAATCCGCCAAAACCCCTTCCGGACGTTCTCTTAATCCAAAAATCCAATCGCGAACCAATCCTTGCATTGAATGCATCGATAATTTCAACGGACTGCTAATCAACAAACCCTCAACGAATAAAATATTAGAGAACCTTAACAAACTTTTAGACAGAGGTTCACCAGGTTAACCTCCCAAGGGGGAAACAATGGGTGCCTGAACCACTCGACCGGACCCGCTGACGGCGCGTCGATTTTCCATTAGCATCAAGTGCTCGCATAGGCACCCGTCGTGCTTCGCCACATCCGGCCTGATTCACCCCACTGCCGCCAAAATGCGCACCTTCGGACGCCGGGCTTCGTACATACTGCAGCACCCGGGCGCCTTCGCCGTGCAGACCCTGAAAGGCTTCCGCGCCAATCAGGGGCTTCTGTTGGCCGGCGCGGTGGCGTACTACACGCTCTTGTCGATCGTGCCGCTGCTGATCCTCATCATCATCGCACTCTCCCACGTGATCGATCAGGCGGAGTTGCTGGACACCTTGAGCCGCTATCTGGAATGGCTGGTTCCCGGACAATCCAAACCGATGCTGGTCGAGCTGGCGAACTTTCTAGATCATCGCGAAGTCATGGGCTGGGTGCTGCTGGCGACGATGATATTTTTCAGTTCGCTCGCATTTACCGTGCTGGAGAATGCGATGTCGGTAATATTCCTGCATCGCGTCGCCATTCGCAGGCGCCGCTTTCTCGTCTCCGCGTTGCTGCCCTATTGCTACATCCTGTTTCTCAGCATCGGCTTGCTGCTAGTTACCCTGGTCGCGGGCATCCTGCAGGCCATCGGCCAGGAAAGCGTCGATTTTCTTGGACGTAGCTGGTCGCTCCGCGGCGTGTCCGGCGCGCTCCTCTATCTTCTCGGCCTGGGCGGTGAGATTTTCGTTCTCACCTCGATCTATCTGATAATGCCGGTCGGACGATTGTCGCTGCGGCATGCACTAATCGGCGGCGTAACCGCGGCGCTGCTATGGGAACTCACTCGCCACGCGCTCGTCTGGTACTTCGCCACGCTGTCGCAGGTCAGCGTAGTCTACGGTTCGCTGACCACCGCGATTGCCGTGATGCTGAGCCTGGAAATCGCGGCGACGGTGCTCTTGTTCGGCGCCCAGGTCATCTCCGAATACGAGCGCGTCGGCATAGGCAAGCAGGATGCGCCGCCGAAGCCGCTACGCACGGATTGAGCTGCGGTAACTAATCCAATGCAGGTTATGGCAATGGTTATGCTGAGGCCAAGACTCATGCTCGCTCCACGACATCGGACCGTTCTCGCAACCCCTCATAAAGTTGTGCAGGCGCCAACAGAATGTCCCGCAGGCCGCTGCGCACCCTTTCCGACTGCAAAGCCTGCTTTCTCATCGTGTTGTGCGCTGCCAATGCGTCCATGATTGCGTTCATCAGCTCGTAGGATAGGTCGGGTGAGTTGGCGAATTGTTCCTTGGCGTCGTTGGCTGCCTGCTGTACCAGGATCACCGATTCCAGCAGCTTGCCTTTGATGACGTTGTTCCATACACCAGCCGATCATTTTCCGTCAGCTCGCCTTCGAACAGATCATTGACCTTGGTGATGATTAAAACGTCTGCACCGCTGCAATGCCCGCCAGCCGCTTGTCCACATACATGCCGCACAGCAAAGGCTGATCGAAGCCGGTCTGGAATTTGTTTGCCACGAGCAGGATTTGATACTCGTCGGTCTTGCACGCCTCACGCATGTCGCGCTCCCGCAGGTTGGAGTTCATGGACTGCATTGCCAGCCACTAACATGCCGAGCAGCGAAAACTCAGGCGCTGTTCGGAAAAGGCTCGACCAGGCTCGGTTCATCGTTCCGGACAGTGCCGACCATCGGATTGACCAGGTGCGCTTGCATCTTGTCTGCCGGGTAGGGCTGCAGTAGCGCTTTTAGCTCGTCGACGTTCTGATTTCCGCCGTCAAGCCACTCGTCATATCGCTCGCCCGGCAAGATCACCGCCATGCGATCGTGAATCTCGCCGACTAGCTTATTCGCAGAAGTCGTGATGATAGTGTACGTCTCGGTTGATTTTCGCCGTTGTTCGGCCACCACTGCTCTTTTGTACAGAGACTACGTCCTTGTATCACGAACGGGCTATGCGTCATCAATAGCTAACACAACAGGGCTAATAAATGACACATCTCGTGCGGTATGCGAACCAGAGCCGATCAATCGCGCACCTGTGTGACATCCCAGAAAGGGAGTGAGGGGATGCGTAACAAACGCTTCAATCCTTCGGCCGAAGGCGGTCGCCATTGAAGTTTGATAATTGCAATCTCCGCTGTAGCATGCTGCGGACGCAACGTTAAAATTGACACTTGCCCGGTTCAAGCTTATTATCGCTGCACTGCAACAAATATGCAGCAAATAATCAAAAGGATCCTCCGTATGAGTAACAAGGACGCGAATGAAGCCAGCAACAAAGCAATCAAAGCCGGACAAAATGCTGCGAATGAAACCAGCAAAGCAATCGAGGCCGTAAACGCCGCGAATGAGGCCGGCAACAAGGTAGCCGAAGCTGGTATAGAAAACGCAAAAGAAGCCAGCCGCAAGTTGGAGCAAATGAGCAAGCAGGCGGACAAACAGCGCTAGTTCGATCCGACTAAAAAAAGCGATCAAGCGCCGCCGCGAGGCGGCGTTTTCTTGTCTACCCGGACATTGCATATCGATTTGCCCTCTCGTGCAAACTCTCTGGGATCCTTGATTCTCGTCCACCAGGACGCGGGCCCTCTCCTTTTCGCGCTCGACGTATTTTCTTCATTTGAGGCTGGGCTCAACACTTCCCCGTGCCCAGATGATCTATGGCATGAAAAGGCCGAAGCCCGCAAAGCCGGGGGCCGATTCACTCTCACCGGAGCAAGGGCCGCGGAACGATGCCGCGGGCTCGGAAAGCAGGGCGTCCATCCGGCCCACGAACGCCAGCTAGAAGCGGTCAAGCGCCAGCACGAGGGCGCAAACACGTTCGAGACCGTTGCGCTGGAATGGTTAGAGCAGAATGCGCCGCACTGGACCGCCCGCATCACTTGCTGCCCCCCACTTCGCCAGGATCTCGTTGAAGCGCTGATCGGCGGTGTCGCGCCCGGACGTGGAAACTCCGGCGTCGGCCCGGCGTCCTGGGCGACCTCATCAACTGAGCACGTCCGCGATCAGCTTGGTGATCTTCGCAGAGTCTATGCTGCCATTCGCCTCGTCGCGCGTAATGATCAGTGTGCCGTACTTGCCGCTCCCTTCCGCCCGCGGCAGAATACCGTGGGTCCTATACCAGTCGAGTTTCGCTTCCCACCTGGGACGGTAGCTGGGGTACATGCAGCATCCCGCAATGCTCCCAGTAGAACGTTGACCGGATTCCATGTCCTCAACCGTGAAGTCGGGATACTTCGTGACGCCATCGATGGTGAGCGGCTGTTCGTAACCGTACTCGACGCCCCTGTTTTGCAAGATGGTCGGCGATAATTACTTCAGACTTGGAGCGAACCATTTCGCCGCGCGCGGTGCGGTGGATTAGGTACTCCTCGAAGAACTGACCATTGATCACGACGGGTGACCGCGCGATGAATAGGTTGGTCAAGCGGCGCGCGGTCTCGGAGCGGTCGTCCGGGGAATACTTGCGTATTCGGTGCGCGGCCCCTGGTGCAGAATGACGATGCGGTCCTTCTGGCGCGTGAGTGCGGTATCGAGGAGCTCGCAGGCGGCAAGGATTCGGCTACACAAGGATGACAGTGCCAAACTCGCTGCCCTGGGACTTGTGTACAGTCAGTGCGTAGGCGAGCTCAAGGACCGCATTGCCCTCTTCGCCAAAATCGCGGCTGGTGAGGCGTACTTGAAGCCGGGTTGCGAGGAAAACTCGACCTCGAGTTTCCAGCGGAAGTCCGGCTGCCCCTTCTTCCAGAAGTAGCCGACGGCCATTCCGATTTCACCATGGCCCTGTAAGCGTCTTCCTTCGCGGGATATACACCTTGCGATGCTTGTTCCACCCCGGACTGGGGTCGGTGTTGACGAGGTTGATGACCTTGTCGCAGTACACGATCTCCTCAAACCCCATGGGTTTGGGGTATTTGCCCAGCCCAACAGCCTCAAACTGGTGCGCCGCCCCAAGTGCGATGCGCGTCGACGGGAACAGCGGATCGTCATTGCCCCAAAGTTTTTCTTCTCGGAGATATGCGACCCACTCCGCCACGACCCGGGAAATCTCGCCCCGACCGGAAAGAAGAAAGTAGTGAAGGTCTTGCTGTACCGCACCTCGCGTGCATCTTGTATACGCTATTCGCGATCAAATCAACGTGCTTCAACTTCATCGAAGCAATGGCGCTGTCACTCGCGCCTGTAAGGAGCGTAAACGCGACGAGGGCGCGGTTACGGCGCTCGATCTCCGTACCGGCCGGCATCGACGCGATGGCATGCTACCTGTTCCAAGGTGGGCGCGGACTTTCCCGGCGAGCCGTCGCGACGGGCGCATCCTTGTCAGAAAGGTTTAAAAAGTCAGCGTCGGAATACTGAAGGCGCGACTTATAGTCCGCGAAGACCGTCAAGCGCGGCCTGAAGTTCGCCTTGGCTTCGAAAACAAAGCGCGCCGATCTCGTCCAGCACCGCTCGGTAGCCGACAGCGGCGCGCCCTCCCACCAGTAGCGTCGTTTCTTCCGTTAGCAGCCGGCGCAGCGTTCGGAGCTCGTGAGCAAGGCGAGCATCATCGGGTGGATAGACGATGCTCAGCCCAACCGCCCTTGCGTCCGTCTTCGCGGCAGCGGCGGCGATTTCAGCAGCAGGGGTGTTGGGACCGAGGTTGACGATGTCCCACCCTTGCAAGGCGGCGATAATGGCTACCATCAAGGCGCCCAGTTCGTGGTTCTGCCCGGCAGGAGTAGTCACGACCAGGATCGGTCCTGCAGGACTCATGTTGCTGGCGACGAGCAGTTCCCCGAGAAAAGACCGAACCACAGCAACCGTCATATGCTCCTCGCAAATCCTTACCGATCCGCTTTTCCACTGTTCCCCAACCTCATGCAACAGTGCGCTTATGATTCCATCGAGAAGAACCGGAACGCTCAGTGCGACACGCGCATCGGCCAAAGCGCGCTGCAGGGCTTGGGGTTTCATGTCGTTTATAGCCTTACGACAAGCCGCAAGACGTTCAGTAATGTTCCCTGAGCGGAACGAAGCAGAGCCTGATGGCTGCGTTGAGGCCACTTCATTCCAGGTGACGAGCTCATGTAACTCCCGTTCGGAAAGGTGGATGACGTCGCTGATGCGTCGCCCGGCTGCAGTTACCTGCCGGAGCAGCGTCAGCCGCTCGATCTCGGCATCGGAGTAAAACCTTCGCCCGCTGGGGGAGCGCTGGGGAGACACGGCGCGGTAGCGGCGTTCCCAAATCCGGACGATATCCGGACTAAGACCCGTTAGGCGCGCGACGACCTGGATCGGGTGGCGCGGCTCCTGCGATGCTTTGTCCATGTTTTGTTTATACTTGTCCATTTCCATAAGATTATAGCCAGATGTATTACCTAGGACAATGAGCTTGACATTGAGTCACAGTCGTTGTATTGTCCTAGACAGAAACAGACAGCAGTAATGTTTCCACCGTCTGTCTTCGTAACCATTGGTTCTAACCTCATCCGACTTAAATAGATAAAGGAGCAAGTACCATGTACCCCTCGAAAAAACGTCTCTCCTGGCTTAGCGCCGCAGCATTGGGCATGACAATCATAACGACCCAAGTTTCTGCAGCGGATGTTCAGCCGCAGATTTCAGCACGACAGGACATCGTCGAAACCGCGGTAGCAGCGGGCAGCTTCAACACACTGGTAACCGCGCTAAAGGCCGCCGGTCTAATACAAACCTTGAAAGGAATAGGGCCGTATACGGTCTTCGCACCCACCGATGAAGCGTTTGCGAAGATTCCCAAAGATGAGCTCAACGCTCTTCTACAGGATAAGCAAGCGTTGACTAAGGTGTTGACCTACCATGTCGTTCCCGGAAAGGTAACTGCCATGGACATCAAGAAGCTCGACACCGCGAAGACCGCGGAGGGCCAATCGCTTTCGATCGATACGAGTTCCGGCCTCAAAGTGGGCGGCGCGAATGTGGTCAAAGGAGACATTATGACGACCAACGGGGTTATCCACGTCATCGACACCGTGCTCGTTCCGAACTGAACACCACAATCTGTTTCCTTTTACCAATACTTAATACAGAAGGAATTAAACATGGCAACGCATAGCATAAATACGACAGATCGCATCGCCCTGATTCTCGTCATCGTAGGGGCAATCAACTGGGGCCTAGTCGGCTTCGCTCAATTCGACTTGGTGGCAGCGTTGTTCGGCGGACAGGCCGCTATCGTCAGCCGCATCGTCTATGCCCTGGTCGGACTTGCCGGGCTTTATTGCATCAGGCTCTTACTCAAACCCTCGGCATCGTCCAGCGTCACGCCTTCAAAAGCGTTCTAAGCTTCGTGGTGCCCCAGGAGCCCTGTAGGCTTTTGGGGTATCTTGAGATCACCGAGTTGTGCCGCATCACCGCTTCAGTAAGGAGAAATCGTATGTTACAAAATCGTGAAGGTCAGCATGTGCCACAGGTTACCTTCCGTGTACCAGAAGACGATCAATGGAGAAACGTAACCACTGACGCGTTGTTTGCAGGCAAGACTGGAGTTCCCCCGGTTTCGCGGACGGGTTAGCGCTTGGGTTTCAAGCGGGTTCTGGGGTTGCAATGGGGTGCTCCGGGACCACTGATTTGCGGTCGGCATGACTGCGTTCGAAGTTGAGTGGGGAA
>JACDAM010000302.1 GCA_013695435.1 Burkholderiales bacterium
CGCGCAAGCACTTTTTTGGTGCACGGACTTGGCAGGCCGCCCCACTGCAGTGCGTCGTGATCCGCGTGCTTTCGGTGGATATTTCCAAACCATTGTTCTCGCGGCTATTTTTTCTGGGCATACGATGTGCATAAGGGCTCGCGCGCAGTAATCAACCGAGGGGAGTCTGTCATGCCGAACCGCAAATCCTGGCCGATAAGGTCAACACTCATCGCTGCACTCATCACCGCGCCGGGCTTGGCTTTGTCGGCCGAAGACCCCGGCATCAAGGAACCCGCCCAAGCGGTCACCGAAGAGTCGGTGTCGCCGCATACCCTGACCGGTAACGTCGGTCTTTTTAGCCAATACATTTTTCGCGGACTCACCCAGACCAACGAAGACCCGGCCGTCCAGGGCGGCATGGACTACGCGCATAGCAGCGGGGTGTATGTCGGCTTCTGGGGTTCCAACATCAGCTTCCTGCGCGAAAACTTCACCAGCGCTACCGGCGTCGTCGGTGGCCAGTACTCGGGCGGGGGCAGTCTCGAACTCGATCTCTACGGCGGCTACAAGGGCAAGTTCGGCGAATCCGACTTCACCTATGACGTCGGCGGGCTTTATTACTTCTATCCGGGCGATGTGACGTCCGGCTGCGTGATCGGCAACCAGACCTGCCCCGATGCCGATACCTTTGAAGTTTACGGAGCGCTCGGCTGGAAGTGGGTCAGCTTCAAATATTCGCACAGCGTCGGCGACACCTTCGGCTTCCCGGATGCCGACAACACTTACTATCTCGATCTCTCCGCTGCCGTTCCGATCGCCGAAACCGGCTTGACTCTGGGCCTGCACCTCGGCCGTCAGGAATACGACGGTGAGATTCCAGGAACCACGGTCGAGTACGACGATTTCCTTTCCTACACCGACTACCGGGTCAGTCTGGCCTACGATCTCAGCAAGGCGACCGATGTGCTCAAGGGCACCGAAGTCGGCGTCATGTATACCGACACCAGCGGCGCCAATGCCTGCGGCTATGGCCGCTTCGACGAGACTGGTGTGGCAGGCGGCGCGCCTTGTGTGGGCGTATTCCCGAAAAACATAGCCGATAGCCACGTCACCGTCTGGCTGAAGCGGACGTTCTGACAGGGATGGAAAATCATGAAACTCGTTACCGCAATCATCAAACCATTCAAGCTCGACGAAGTGCGCGAGGCGCTGTCGGAAATCGGCGTGCAGGGCATCACCGTGACCGAGGTCAAGGGCTTCGGCCGGCAGAAAGGCCATACCGAACTCTATCGCGGCGCCGAATACGTCGTCGACTTCCTGCCCAAGGTCAAGATCGAAGCAGCGATCAAAACCGAATTGCTCGATCAGGTCATCGAAGCGATCGAGAAATCGGCCAACACCGGCAAGATCGGCGACGGCAAGGTATTCGTCTTCGATCTCGAACAGGTTGTACGCATCCGCACCGGCGAGACCGGCGCCGAAGCGCTATAGGGAGAATTCAAAATGAGAAAAATTTTACTGCTGGTCGCCTTCTGGATGGCGTTTGTAACGGCGCTGCCGGTGTTCGCTCAGACCGCGGCGCCCGATGCGCCCGCGGCCGGTCCGGCGGTAACTGGAGTGGCGCCCGCGGCCGACGCGGCAGCCGCGCCTGCGGCCGCGCCAGTCGCCAATAAAGGCGATACGTCGTGGATGATCGTCGCCACGGTGCTCGTCATCCTGATGATCATCCCCGGCCTCGCATTGTTCTATGGCGGCCTGGTACGATCGAAAAACGCGTTGTCGGTGCTGATGCAGGTATTCATAGTGTTCTGCCTGATCGCCGTGTTATGGAGCTTGTACGGCTACAGCATTGCTTTTTCCGAGGGCAACGCGTTCTTCGGCGGCTTGAGCAAGGCGTTTCTGAAGGGCATCACACCGGATTCGGTCGCCGCCACGTTCAGTAAAGGTGTGGTCGTTCCGGAACTGATTTATGTCGCCTTCCAGTTGACGTTTGCCGCGATCACGCCTGCGCTGATCATCGGCGCGTTTGCCGAGCGCATGAAGTTTTCGGCCGTATTGCTGTTCGTCGTGCTGTGGTTCACGTTCGCGTATTTGCCGATGGCGCACATGGTCTGGTACTGGGCCGGTCCCGACGCCTACCTCGACGCCAAAGCCGGCGAAGCGGCTGTGGCGACGGCCGGCTTCCTGTTCCAGAAAGGCGCGCTCGATTTTGCCGGCGGCACGGTCGTGCATATCAATGCCGGCGTTGCCGGACTCGTCGCCGCCTACGTGCTGGGCAAGCGCATCGGCTACGGCAAGGAAAAAATGGCGCCGCACAACCTGACCATGACCATGATAGGCGCCTCGCTGCTGTGGGTCGGCTGGTTCGGCTTCAATGTCGGCTCGAATCTTGAAGCCAACGGTGTCGCGGCGCTTGCCTTCGTCAATACCCTGCTGGCAACGGCGACCGCCACTCTCGCCTGGTCGTTCGCGGAATGGATGCTGAAAGGCAAGCCGTCGATGCTCGGCGCGGCCTCGGGCGCAGTCGCCGGGCTGGTTGCGATCACGCCTGCATGCGGGTTTGTCGGCCCGATGGGGGCGCTCGTAATCGGCCTGGTCGCCGGGGTCGCCTGCCTGTGGGGGGTGACGGGCCTGAAGCGCATGCTCGGCGCGGATGATTCGCTCGATGTCTTCGGCGTGCACGGCATAGGCGGCATGGTCGGCGCATTCCTGACCGGCGTGTTCGTAGCGCCATCTCTGGGCGGCACCGGCGTCTACGATTACGTCGCCAACAAGGTCGGCGATTTCGACATGGCTACACAGATCGTCAGCCAGTTGTGGGCCATCACCACGGCGATAGTGTGGTCGGCAGTGGTTGCCTTCGTGGCGCTGAAAATCATCGACATCGTCGTCGGGCTGCGCGTGCCGGAGGATGAAGAACGCGAAGGGCTGGATGTCACCGCGCACGGCGAATCGGCTTACAACCTGTAGCTGCGGTTCGACCAGAAAAAGGGACGCGATTGCGTCCCTTTTTTATTTCGCGCATCGGGCAGCGCCCCGGTTTTGTAATCCACACCGAACCGTTCGTCCCGAGCCGCGTCGAAGGATGAGCCCGTCGAAAGGATTGCATAGCCATCATGGTTTCGACATCGTATCCTGAGCGAAGCCGAAGGGCTCACCAGAACGGTAAAGACATCCCCGGGCTTCAGGCGCCGCTGACCCGCTCTATGGCTTCCGTTACAATAGCCTTTGCCCCCCTCCAGTGCCATGACCGTCCCTTACCTGAAAACCGCGCTGCACGGCGCGCTGCCCGAACTCGAGGCGCTGATTATCAAAGCGATGCCGAGGATCGAGCACTGGCTGCGCGGCCAGTGGCAGAATCACAAAGCGCCGTTTTACGCGTCGGTCGATTTGCGCAACAGCGGCTTCAAGCTGGCGCCGGTCGATACCAATCTGTTTCCCGGCGGCTTCAACAATCTGAATGAAGATTTTCTGCCGCTGTGCGTGCAAGCCGCCATGCATGCGGTCGAAAAGATCTGCCCGCACGCGCGCGGCGCGCTGCTGATTCCGGAAAACCACACGCGCAATACCTTCTACCTGCAGAACGTGGCAACCCTGCGGACGATCTTGCGCCAGGCCGGCATGAACGTGCGCATCGGCAGCCTGTTGCCCGAGATCGGCGCGCCGACCAGAGTCGAAACCGGCAATGGCCAAGGACTGACGCTCGAGCCGCTGGTGCGGCGCGGCGACCGCCTGATGGTCGACGATTTCGACCCTTGCGTGGTGCTGCTGAATAATGATTTATCGTCCGGGATCCCCGCGATTTTGCAGGGGCTCAATCAGGTCGTGCTGCCGCCGCTGCACGCGGGCTGGGCGACGCGCCGCAAGTCGCGGCATTTCGCCGCCTACGACCGCGTCGTCGAGGAATTCGCAGCACTTGCCGGCATCGATCCGTGGCTGATCAACCCGTATTTTTCCACTTGCGGCCAGATCAATTTTCAGGAGCGGCGCGGGGAGGATTGCCTGGCCGGCTATGTCGACGAAATGCTGCGCGATATCGGCGAAAAGTACCGCGAATACGGTATCGATCAGGAGCCTTTCGTGATCGTCAAAGCCGACGCCGGAACCTACGGCATGGGCATCATGACGGTAAAAAGCTCGGAAGACGTGCGCGGCCTGAACCGCAAGCAGCGCAATAAAATGGCGGTGGTCAAGGAAGGCCTCGAAGTCACCGAAGTGCTGGTGCAGGAAGGCGTCTACACCTTCGAGCACATCAACGACGCGGTTGCCGAACCGGTCGTGTACATGATCGATCACTTCGTCGTCGGCGGCTTTTACCGCGTGCACACCGGCCGCGGCATCGACGAAAACCTCAATGCGCCGGGCATGCATTTCGTCCCGCTCGCGTTCGAAAACCCGTGCACAGCGCCTGATCCCGACGCTGCGCCCGGATGCCCGCCGAACCGTTTTTATTCCTATGGCGTCATTGCGCGTCTGGCCCTGCTCGCCGCATCGATCGAGCTCGAAGCGACCGCGCCGAAAAACGTCGAGACGCCGGCGACCGTGCAATGAAGCTGGCGTTCGTCGTCGATCCGCTCGACAGACTCAAACCTTACAAGGATTCGAGCGTCGCGATGATGCGCGAAGCCGCGCAGCGCGGCCACGCGCTCTATGCGATGCGGCAAAGCGATCTGGCCTGGAGCGAAAACCAGGTCGTTGGCCGGGCACGTGGGCTGACGCTGACCAATGATACCGTCGCCTGGTATCGGGCCGGCAAAGCCGAAGCCGTACCGTTGCACGAATTCAGCGCGGTGCTGATGCGCAAGGACCCGCCGTTCGATAACGAATACCTGTACAGCACGTACCTGCTCGAACTGGCCGAAAAAAACGGTGCGCGGGTTTTCAACAGCCCGCGTGCGCTGCGCGATCATAACGAAAAGCTCGCGATCGCCGAGTTTCCCGAGCTCATCGCGCCGACACTGGTTTCGCGCGCTCCCGAATTGCTCCACAGCTTTATCGAGGAACACGGCGATGTCATTTTCAAACCGCTCGACGGCATGGGCGGCAGTTCGATTTTTCGCGTCAGGCAGGGCGACCCGAACAGCAACGTCATCATCGAAACGCTGACGAAGTTCGGCGCGCGAACCGTGATGGGGCAGCGCTATATTCCCGCGATAGCGAACGGCGACAAGCGTATCTTGCTGATCGACGGCGAACCGATTCCCTACGCGCTCGCGCGCATCCCGCAAGCGGGCGAAACGCGCGGCAATCTGGCGGCCGGCGGCACCGGTGTTGCGCAACCCCTGTCGGCGCGCGATCGGCAAATCGCGGAAACGCTGGGGCCGCGCTTGCGCGAACGCGGGCTGCTCCTGGTCGGCCTCGACATCATCGGCGACTACCTGACCGAAATCAATGTGACGAGCCCGACCTGTATGGTCGAAATTGCCGCGCAAACCGGATTCAGCGCAGCCGTGGCCATGCTTGACGCCCTCGAAAAACGCTGCTGCCTTTCCCCCCTTTTACAAAAGGGGGCAGTGGGTAGAGCGCAGCGAGGAGCATAACGAGCAATCCCCTCTTACAAAGGGAAAGCAAGGTAGGCGCACGCTGCGCCCTTTTTCGCGTGCGTGCCTGTGCAAGACGAACGGCACACGCGCTCATCTGTTGGACTTACCACACTGGAGTAAAATTTATCCATCGAATCCATGGAACCCTTATGGTTGGCATTCTGATCATTGCGCACGGTGATCTCGGCTTGTCGCTGATCCGCTGCGCAACGCATGTTATGGGCGCCGAGCAGCCTCATCTCCAGCAAGTTGGCGTAAAGCGCGGCGACGATCCGCAGCGAGTTATGCAAGCGGCGCAGGCGATGCTGAAGCAGCTCGATCAGGGCGACGGCGTTCTCATCCTTTCCGACATTTATGGCGCGACGCCATGCAACGCCGCAGGGAGCTTGCTGGTGCCCGGCAAGGTCGAAGGCGTTGCCGGCGTGAGCCTGCCGATGCTGGTGCGCGCGTTGTGCCATCGCGGCGAACCGCTCGCTGACGTCGTACAGCGGGCGATCAGCGGCGGCCACGAAGGCGTGATCGATATCAACAAAGACCCGTGTCATGCTTAAGCAGGAAGCCGAGATCCGCAACAAGCTTGGTCTGCACGCGCGCGCCTCCGCCAAGCTGACGCAACTTGCGAATCGCTATCAGTCGGAGATCTGGCTGTCGCGCAACGGCCGCCGCGTCAATGCCAAGAGCATCATGGGCGTGATGATGCTGGCAGCGGCAAAGGGCGCTTCGATCGAAATCGAAACGGAAGGAGGCGACGAAGCGGAAGCCATGCAGGGGCTGCTTGCCTTGATCGGTGGCTATTTCGGCGAAGGCGAGTAACCTCATGAATGCAGCAGCGGTGACCAGTTCGCTAACCACCACCACCGCATCTCCAGGCGACACGTCGGAGAGAAAGATGAGCTTCACCATGCACGGCATCGGCGTTTCAGGCGGCATAGCGATCGGCTATGCCCACCTGATCTCGCACGCAACGCTGGAAGTCGCGCACTACGTCGTGCCTAGGTATCAGGTCGCCGAGGAAGCGGCGCGCTTCGATGCGGCGATCGAGGCCGCCGCGTCCGAGCTCGAAGCGCTGCGCGTGAACATACCGCCGGCCGCCCCCCCGGAATTCGACGCGTTCCTCGATCTGCACCTGATGATCCTCGCCGACGCGACGTTGTCGAAAGCGCCGCGGCGCCTGATCGAAGACCAGCAATGCAACGCCGAATGGGCGCTGAAACTGCAGATGGATGCGCTGCTCGAGCAATTCGACCAGATCGAAGACGGCTATCTGCAGGAGCGCAAAGCCGATGTGATTCAGGTCGTCGAGCGTGTACTGAAAGCGCTGCTCGGGCAGCCCGGTTATATTCCGATCCCGGTCGGGCGCGAAGAAAACAGCATTCTGGTCGCCCACGATTTGTCGCCGGCCGATGTGATCCAGTTCAAGCAATATCATTTCGCCAGTTTCGTCACCGATCTCGGCGGCGCGACTTCGCACACGGCGATCATTGCGCGCAGCCTGAACATTCCCTCGATCGTCGCGCTGCACAACGCGCGCCAGTTGATCCAGGAAAACGAGTTGCTGATTGTCGACGGCACGCAAGGTGTTGTCATCGTCAGCCCCGATACGCGGGTGCTGGCGGAATACCAGTTGCGCCAGCACGAACTGAACCTCGAACGGCAGAAGCTGAAACGCCTGCGGACGACGCGCGCGGCCACGCTCGACGGCGTCGACATCGAGTTGCACGCCAATATCGAACTGCCCGAAGACATGGAGCAGGTCCGGGAAAGCGGCGCCACCGGCATCGGCCTGTTCCGCAGCGAATTTCTGTTTCTGAATCGCGACGATTTGCCGAACGAGGACGAACAGTTCGAGGCTTATCGCAAAGTCGCCGTCGATATGGAAGGCATGCCGGTCACGATACGCACGCTCGACCTCGGCGCCGACAAGCAGATCAACGGTGTCGAGCGCGTCGCGACCAACCCGGCGCTGGGTCTGCGCGCGATCCGCCTTTGCCTGGCGGAGCCGGGCATGTTTTTAACTCAGTTGCGCGCGCTGCTGGCGGCGTCGCATTACGGCAAGATCAACCTGCTGGTGCCGATGCTGTCGTCGATCGGCGAACTGGATCAGACGTTGCGGATGATCGAACAAGCCAAACGCAGTCTCGATGAGCAGGGCACGCCATATGACAAAGGCATGGCAATCGGCGGCATGATAGAAATTCCGGCGGCAGCCTTGGCGCTCCAGATGTTCGCGCGCAAGCTCGATTTTCTGTCGATCGGCACCAACGATCTGATTCAGTACACGCTCGCCATCGATCGCACGGATGATGCGGTCGCACATCTGTACGATCCGCTGCATCCGGCGGTGCTGAATCTGGTCGCATACATCATCAAGACCGCGGACAAGGTCAACATCCCCATCTCGGTGTGCGGCGAGATGGCTGGCGATGTTTCGCTGACGCGCCTCTTGCTCGGCTTCGGTCTGCGCCGCTTTTCGATGCATCCGGCGCATCTGCTCACGGTCAAGCAACAGGTGCTGAAATCGTCGCTGCACGATGTAACGGCTTCGGCCAGAAAAATGCTGAAGCTCGCCGATCCCGTTAAAACGCGACTGCTGCTCGAAAAACTTAACGCGTAAGTAATCGGCGCGCGGGCGTCGGGAGCGTTCGCCGACCCTCGGCTATAATTCCGGCAGCCCAACACTCGCTACCCCCAATGCAGGAAACCTCGTCGGTCGGCGCCGTCGTCCCGCAGACCGCCCATTTCGATTCCGCCATCGTGCTGGCCAGCGGCGCTCAAATCGCGCAGTACGATCTCGTCTTTGAGACCTATGGCGAATTGAACGCGGCGCGCTCGAACGCCGTGCTGATTTGTCATGCCTTGTCAGGCGATCATCATGTTGCCGGCTACCATGCGGGCAAGGAAAAATCCGGTGGCTGGTGGGATAACATGATCGGCCCCGGCAAGCCGATCGACACACGGCGATTCTTTGTGATCGGCGTGAATAATCTCGGCGGCTGCCACGGCTCGACCGGCCCCGCCAGCATCGATCCTGTCAGCGGCAAACCCTACGGCGCCGGATTTCCGCTGGTGACGGTCGAAGACTGGGTCGAGACGCAAGCACGTCTGGCGCAGCGATTCGGCATCACTCGATTCGCCGCGATCATCGGCGGCAGCCTCGGCGGCATGCAGGCTTTGCAATGGTCGATTTCGCGCCCGGAACAAGTGCGGCATGTCGTCGCGATCGCAGCCGCGCCCAAGCTGACGGCGCAAAACATCGCTTTCAACGATGTCGCGCGGCAGGCGATCCTGACCGATCCGGATTTTCACGGCGGCGACTTTTGCGCGCGGGATACCGTGCCGCGCCGCGGCTTGCGCCTTGCCCGCATGCTCGGCCACATCACTTATCTGTCGGATGATTCGATGGCCGAAAAATTCGGGCGCGGCCTGCGCTCGGGCGCCTACAGTTTCGGCTACGACGTCGAGTTCGAAATCGAATCGTACCTGCGTTATCAGGGCGACAAGTTCGCCGCGAGCTTCGACGCCAACACGTATTTGCTGATGACAAAGGCGCTCGATTATTTCGATCCGGCGCGCGCCCACAACGGCAACCTGAGTGCTGCTTTCCGCGGCGCCAGGGCGAAGTATCTGGTGCTTGCTTTCACCTCCGACTGGCGCTTCTCGCCGGGCCGCTCGCGCGATATCGTCAAGGCGCTGCTCGATAACGAACTCGACGTCAGCTTCGCGCAAATCACTTCGAACCATGGCCACGATTCGTTTCTGATGGAAGACGCGCATTACCATGAACTCGTACGCGCCTATATGAACAATATCGACATCTGACATGAACTACGAAGGATGACGAGCGAAGACGGCGTTTTCGCGATTTCCGCGTCGCGCCCCGATTTCGCGGCGATAGCCGGCTGGGTCAAGTCCGGCGCCAAAGTGCTCGATTTAGGGTGCGGCGACGGCTCGCTGCTGCGTTACCTGAACGAGACCCGGCAAACGCGCGGTTACGGTGTAGAGATTTCCGACGACAACATTCTGGCTTGCACAAAGAACGGAGTGAACGTGCTGCAGAACGATCTGGAGACCGGGCTGTCCGGCTTCGAATCGGACTCGTTCGATTACGTGATTCTGTCGCAAACCCTGCAGGCGATGCGGCACTCCGAGCGCATCATGAAAGAAATGCTGCGCGTAGGCCGCGAAGCGATCGTGACGTTTCCGAATTTCGGCTACTGGAAGCATCGCCTCGAATTGTTCAAAGGGCGCATGCCGGTTTCAGGCTCGTTGCCCTATCAGTGGTTCGATACGCCGAACATTCATTTGTGCACGATCGCCGATTTCGAAACATTCTGCCGTGATTATGGCATGCGCATATTGGAACGCGTGGTCATGCATGACAATGACATCATTGATGTTCTGCCCAATCTGCGCGGCACGCTGGCCGTCTATCGCGTCGAGCGCGAAAGCAGCCGGCGACATATCAATGCAACTTGAGCGGGTTTATACTGGGTTTACAAGGGAGCACGACGAAATAAAATGCGGCACCGCAACGAAAGCTGAACAAGGATGATAACGCTGCCCCGGCCCGGAGGGCCTTGAAATGCAAACCCCCACTACATCGGAATATTTAAGCGACGACGTCTGGTATGTCGGCCATCTCAATGCCGAAATTCTCGTCGGCGAGGACGAAGATTCAGGGCAATTTGAAACGAGCATTCAGGAGGCTCGCCGACTCATGATCGCGGCGGCCGAGGGGGCGGCTCCGAACAACTAACTGGGCAACTGGCCCCTTCACGCCGGCAACGCGCGCTCGTCCCCGTAGCTTTCGATGACGCGGCGCAGCGGCAGCAGCAGCAGTACACCGGGTAGCGCAAACACGAACGACAGCATGAAGAATGGCGGCCAGCCGAGCGATTCGACAAGATAGCCGGATGCCGGCCCTACATACACGCGGCCGACGGCGGCCAGCGCCGACAAGAGCGCGTATTGCGTCGCAGTGAAGCGGCGGTCGCATAGCGCCATCAGTAACGACACGAAAGCCACCGAGCCCATGCCGCCGCACAGATTGTCGAGCCCGACCGCCGCGACCAGCAGCCCATAGGATTTCCCGGCCAGCGCCAGCCACAGATAAAGCAGATTGGTCGCCGCCTGCAGCAAACCGAACAGCAGCAGCGCGCGAAACAGTTTCAGCTTCACCATCAACAGACCGCCCAGCAGCAGCCCGGCGATCGTCGCAATCAGGCCAAACACTTTATTGACGGTGCCGACGTCGGTCAGCGAAAAACCCATACCGCGCAGCAGAAAGGTCGTCGACAGGCTGACCGCGAAAGCGTCGCCGATTTTGTAAAGCACGGTGAGCGCCAGCAACCACAGCGCGGCGCGGCGCGTGAAAAATTCTCGAAACGGTTCGGCGATGGCCGCGCGCAGCGAAGTCGGCGCGCGCGGCAGATCGGTTACCTGCGGCGACAGCGCGGTTGCGCCGGCGGCGACCAGCATAATCGCGCCCATCAGCGTATAAACGCCGGGAAAGCCGAGGTAGCGATCGGCGAGAATCAGCGCGACTCCGCCTGAAACAATCATGGCCAAGCGATATCCCAATTGCGAACTCGCGCTGCCGGCGTCGCGCTCGACGCCATGCAAAAGCTCGGTGCGATAGGCATCGAACACGATGTCCTGCGACGCCGAAAATACCGCGAGCGTTACCGCCAGAGCAGCCAGCATGGCGATCGATTCGCTGGGCGGATGTGCAGCCATCGCGAACAAAACCACCGCCAATGCCAATTGCATAATAACGAGCCAGCCGCGGCGTCGATCGAAGAAAGGCGGCGGATAGCGGTCGAACAGCGGCGCCCACAGAAATTTGTAGGTATACGGGATACCGACCAGCGTCAGCCAGCCGATTGTTTTTACATTGATGCCATCGATCGTCAGCCAAGCCTGCAGCGTTCCCGTCGACAGCGCCAGCGGGAGCCCGGACGCGAAGCCAAGCACCAGGGCCGCGGCCATGCGCGGGTTGCTGAAAACAGCGAGATATCTGCCCCAGCCGCTCGCCTGCGTTACTGCAGTTGTCATGATTGCCTGATCTTCCTGTGGATTGCATCAGATGATTTTGAGCTGTCGTCCCCGCGCAAACGGGGACCCAGTGTCTTCGATTCAACTTTTCGAGGGCACGCTTAAGGAGGCCGCAGGATGGCCGTTGCTCGAAGCTCTCCGCTGGCGCGGCGTCGTTTTCCCGCCTAAGCGGGGAATAACAAGGGGCCCTCGTTGAGGGTTTCACCACGCTTCAGTTTCACCGCCGCCTCGAGTCGGCAACCGAACCATTCGAAGTCTCTTGCTGCGTTGATGCCGACAAAAGCAAAAACCCCATGTCAGATTTCGAGGTCATAGTCGATCGTCAGCGGCGCATGATCTGAAAACCGCTGTTCCTTGTAAATCGCAACCGCTCGCGCGCGTTGCGCAATGGCGGGAGTGGCAATCTGGTAATCGATACGCCAACCGACATTTTTTGCCCACGCCTGGCCGCGATTCGACCACCACGTATACTGATCGGGCTCCTGATTCATGGCACGAAATACATCCGAGAAGCCGCATTCGTCGAACACCAGAGACAACCACGCACGCTCTTCCGGCAGAAACCCCGAGTTCTTGCGGTTGCCGCGCCAGTTCTTCAAATCGATCTCCTGGTGCGCGATATTCCAGTCACCGCATAAAATAATTTCGCGTCCGCTTGCGAACAACTCGCGCAGGTGAGGCATGAAGCGTTCCATGAAGGCGAATTTCACGAGTTGACGTTCCGGCGAACTCGAGCCCGACGGCAGGTAAACCGAGATTACGCTGAGCCTGCCGAAATCCGCCTGCAGATAACGTCCTTCAGCATCGATATCGCCGATGCCGAGCCCGATCACGATTTTGTCGGGTTGTTTGCGCGCATAGATGCCAACCCCGCTATAACCTTTTTTTTCCGCGTAATGAAAGTAACCGTTCAGATCCGCGGGCGCCAGCATTTCCGCTGTCATATCGCCGGCCCGGGCTTTCAGTTCCTGCACGCAAAAGATGTCTGTGTTCTGCGCTGCCAGCCACGTAAACGCGCCCTTGCGCGAGGCGGAGCGGATGCCGTTGAGGTTCAAAGTTATGATACGTAACATAGCCTCGCTTTCGACCACCCACAGGATTTACCGACGACAATGTCCGAATTCAGCAAAGAATTTATCCGGTTTGCCGTAGGCCGCGGCGCATTGCGGTTTGGCGAATTCACGACCAAAGCCGGGCGTGTATCGCCCTACTTTTTCAACGCAGGATTGTTCGATGATGGACGAGCCTTGCGCGAGCTCGCGCAATTTTACGCGAAAGCGATTGCCACTGCCGGGATCGCCTTCGACATGTTGTTCGGGCCAGCTTACAAGGGCATTCCGCTGGCCGTTTCCCTCGCGCTGGCGATGGCCGAAAATGGTCAGAATCTGCCTTTTTGTTTCAACCGAAAGGAAGCCAAGGATCACGGCGAGGGCGGGCAAACCATAGGCGCGCCGCTGAACGGCCGCGTGCTGATTATCGATGATGTGATTTCGGCCGGTACGTCCGTTCGCGAATCGATCGAACTGATTCGCGCGCAAGGCGCCGTTCCCTGCGGGCTTGCGATCGCGCTCGACCGCATGGAGCGCGGCGCCGGCTCGCTGTCTGCGCAGGACGAGATCGAGCAGGTTTACGATTTACCGGTGATAGCGATCGCGACGCTCGATGATCTCGTCAGCCACCTGCGGGATGAGCCGGCAATGGCTCACGTCTTGCTACGAGTAGCGCGATATCGCGAACAGTTTGGCGCCAACACGTCCTCATCACAGGCATGCAAACAAGATTTTTGATCCTGATCTCGACCCTGCTGCTGACGCTTCCTGCGCCGCCGGCAGCGGCGCGCACGTTCAAATGGGTCGATGAAAAAGGCATCACACATTATGGCGACAGCATACCCGTTCAGTACAAGAACGAAGGCAACGTCGAACTGAACAAACGCGGCATCGTCATCCGCAAAAACACGCCGGCGTTGACCGACGAACAGGTCAGGCAGCGCGACGACGACATCGCGAAACAAAAAATCGAAGAACAGAAAAAGTTCGAGCAACGCCGCATGGACCTGGCGCTACTCAACACTTACACCAGCGAAAGCGAGATCGACCTGAAACTCGACCGCGATATGCGCCAGGCCGAAGCGGCGATGCAAACCATCAAGCTCAATTCCGAGCTTACTCAGGTCAAGCTAGACGAAATGAACAAACAGGCTGCCGCGCTTACCGCCAGCAACAAAGCCGCCCCCGCGGCTCTCAGCGAACAAATCGCGCGCGCGAAGGCTGAGAAACGGCACCAGGAAAGTCTAACCGCGCTAAAGCAGCAGGAGATGGACACGATGCGCGCGCGCTATGAGGAATACAAGAGGCGGTACGCGGAGTTGAAAACCGGCGAAGCGAATTCACGCTAGGCGCCACAACTACGAGGAGGTATTCGAGCGGCTATTGGTCTTGCATGGGTACCCAGTAAGCTTCGGCAGGTGCTTTTTGACACAGGCCTTCGCTT